>DATFWL010000454.1:0-20928 GCA_035259385.1 Vicinamibacterales bacterium
GCCGCGGTGCTGTCGTTCCAGCCGGGCACGCTCGACGTCCGCAAGCTGTCGGTGGCGCTGTACCAGAAAGACAAGATCGGCTGCGCCACCCGCGGCGGGCAGGATCGTCCGGGGCTGCGCTTCTCGCCGCACTTCTACAACACGCACGCGGACGTGGAGCGGACCGTTGCCGCGGTGAAGCGCTACATGGCGACCGGCGTCTAGCCGGTCGGGCGATGCAACTGGGCCGGGTAGGTCAGATAGGTCAGGGAGGTCGGGCGGACGAGACCCACCTGGCCTACCAGGCGAGATAATAAAGAACTTCGCGCTACAAAGCGCATTCTGCTATCATCGCCGCATGAAACTGGCACTTGCTGCGGCGTGCATGCTCCTCCTCCTCGCTGTCGGATATCTGAGCCTTTCGCTCGTCATCCTCGCCCCGCCGCGCGCCAACGTTCCGCTCTGGTTCGCGGTTGCCGCGGTGATCGCCGCGCAGGCCGTGCTGACCCTGGTCACGCTGTGGATGCCGACGCCGCCGGCGCCGCTTCGTGCGGCGGTGATCGGCGGCGCCCTCGTGCTGATGGCGATCGCGATCTGGCGAGTGCGCGCGACGCTCGCAGGTCCGCACTTCGAAGGCTACAACCTGCTGCTCGGCGCGATGCTCGCCGTGCAGGCGGCGCTCACGATCGTCGTCGAAGGGCGTGCGGCGCTATCGCATGGCGCGATGCACTGACGCAGGTAGCCGGGTGGGTCAGGTAGGCCGGGCGGGTCAGTGAGTCGAGTAGGCCTAATCGGCTGGATGCGTCAGACGTTCCGACCCACCTGACTCACCCGGCCCACCTCGCCGACGCGGCCTACTGCGGCGCCGTCGAGGTCGCCGCGGCGGCGGATCCGAAGTCGTTCCAGTTCAGGATCGTGTTGAACAGCATGTTGAACTCGCCGAAGTTCTGCCAGCGGTAGCAGGGGTTGCCGGCGAACATGATCACGCGCCCTTTTCCGGACACCTGATCGACGATCGCCGGGCGATTCCGGATCTCGTTCGCGCCGCGCATCAGGCCGCTGAGCACGTGATCGTCGCCGCCGGGATACCGCATCAGCACGTTCTGCGGCGTCGGCGGCGGACCCGGAGGCGGCGGCTCGAACGGGTTCGCGTTGGTCTGCACCGTCAGCAGCGGTCCGTTCGCGTACCGCACCGGAATCATCTTCATGTCGTAGCCGTAGAAGACCGGATGCTCCGGCTGCAGGACCTCGGCGTCGATAATCGCGCCCGGCGAGTAGAACTGCGCGGAGGTCCGCGCCGCGTCCACCTTCGGCGCCAGGCCGAACTCCGCCGGCAAGAAGCTCGACGCGCCGAGCGTGACGAGCACGCCGCCGGCCTTCACGAACCGATCGATCTCGGCCACCCCTTCGATCCCCATGCCGCCGGTGATGTCGTCCGACTCGCCGTACATGCCGAGATACTTGAACTGTTCGCTTTTCTTGTAGGCAATCGGCGTCCCGCGCGAGTCGATGTCGTACACCAGCCGCTTCGCCGTGCCCGCCTGGTGCGGGATGACGATGACGTCGTACTTCGATTTCAGATCGCCGCGCCGGAGCTGATCCTTGTAAATCAGCTCGTGCGGCACCTCGAACTTGTCGAACGCGTAGCGCACCCAGCCGACGTCCTGCGTCGCGCCCCATGTCGAGTAGACGGCGAGCCGCGGCAGGTCGACGTCGTGCATCGCGACCGACGGCGCCGACGACAGCGCGACGGCCCTCAGCCCGAGCGGCTCGATCGCCGTCCGGACGCGCGCCGCGTCGCCGCTCATCACGAACGAGCCGGGCGGGAACGCCGTGTCGCCCTCCTTGAACTCCTTCTCGACCGCCTGCACCCTGAGGTCTTTCAGCCGGGTGCGCAGCGTGATCATGTTGTTCGATCCGGCATGCGCGACGGCGAAGATCGAACCGGCGCCGGTTACCGTCCCGGCGAGCTTCACCTGCGTCACCGGCTCCGTCGGCGCGTCGAGCAGCGACCTGTCCCCGATCTCCCGCACGTCCACGTGGCTCATCAACCCCATCGTCCACGACGCATCGTCATAGGTGCGCGTAGTCGCATCGGGATAGACCTGCTTCTCGAGCAGGATCTTCGCCAGCCGCGCATACGGCTGATCGCGCTTCACGACGTAGGAGCCGGCGGGGAGCGTGCCCTCCTTCAGCTTCAACTCGCCCGTCGCCCTGCCGACTTCGATGCCCTGCATACGGAGCAGGTTCACCAGATTCGCGACGCGCGTCTGATCGCGTTGTCCGGCCGGGATCACATAGCCGGCGACCGTTTCCTTGCGGCCGGTGTCGATCGAGTTCCGCGACTTCACGTAGAAGTTCTCGAGGATCACCTTCGGGAACTGGGACGTGTACTGCAGCGCCGTGAGCACACCGGTCTCGCCGTAGTTGGTGTTGTTGCGGAGCGACCAGTCGAAGTCGCCGGTAGCAGGCCATGGCCGGTACCACTCGCGCTGTGCCTGGTTGCTGCGTCCGGCGGTGATCGCCGCGGCGTCGGGCTGCGGGCCGGCGCCCCGGCCACCCGGCGCACTCGGATTGCCGAGGCGCAGCTTTTGGGTGTTCGCGCCGCTGAAGCCCTGGATCTCGTACATCCGGATCATGCCGTTGTGGTTCGACGACATGAACGCGAGATACCCCGGCGACCACATGTCCACATAGCCGTGCGTCCACACGCCGGGCATCCCGTACTTCGAGAGCTGCGCCATCTCGAAGTTCGCCATCATCGGCAGCTCGGCGTAGAGAATCGGATCGAGGTTCGGATTCTGCGGCGCCTGCCCGCTGAAGGTATAGAGCAGCGTCTGCGACTGATGGAGGTCGTGCATGATCGGCGGGTGCCACTGCAGATACCAGTCGAGCAGCGCGCGCATCTCCACCTGCGAGTAGTTGATGTCGCGGTTGTCGTCGTGAAAGACGTACTTGCCCCAGTACGGCACGCCGGCGCCGGTCGTCCGCCCTTCGGTTTCGTTGATGCCGTACCTGTAGTACCAGTCGACGTTCCGATCGCGGCCGTCGGGATCGGCGACCGGCGTGATCGAGACGATGACGTTGTCGCGGATCTGCTTCACGAGCGGCGAGTCTTCGACCGCGACGCGGTACGCCAACTCCATCAGCATTTCTGACGGCCCGACTTCGCCGCTGTGAAGGCCGCCGGACAGGTGATAGATCGGCTTCGCCCTGGCGACGACATCCCGGGCCTGCGCGTCGGTCAGCTTTCGCGGATCAGCGAGCTGTGCCAGGTAGCCGCGGTAGGTCTCGAGGTTCCTGATAGACTCCACGGACCCGACGAAGACGACGACCAGTTCGCGTCCTTCGTTGCTGGTGCCGATCGGGAGCACCTTCACACGCGGCGTCGCAGACGCCAACGCCCGGTAGTACTTCAGGATGTCCGCGTAATAGGTCAGTTTTTTCGGCTCGCCGATGTGGTGCCCGAGCGCATCCTTTGGTGACGGTATTCCGGCAATTTTGGGCAGATGGTCTACGAGCGGACTGTTGAACTCGGGCCGAGTCGTCCATTCCTTCACAGCGCGCGCGAAGTCCGGGTCGTCCGCACTGACGGCTGAGGGGCCAACTCTTTTATTTGCAGATGATTGCGCAACGGCGGCGCTGCCGAGCGCGAGCAGGATCCAACAGACGGCCCCGAAAAGCCGTGCAGGGCGCCTCCGGGTCGGCATGACAGAACTCCTTATTGTCGTGATATTTTCAGAGGCGCCCGGGACTGAACACCTATGATCAATGTTGCCGCGATCCGGATGCAGCAATTTGGGGTGCAATTCTACCAAGCTTCGCTGACGGCCAGTGACATCGACAAACTCGTCAGATTCGAAGTCCTGAGTTACGGAGACAACGCTCAGACCCCCGTCCGCGGATCAAAACAGAAGCCGGGAGTGGCACCGTCAAAGGTCAACTGGGACTTCCTCGAGCGCCGGATCGCCTCGAGCGAGAAGGCATACCAGCGGCAGATCATCCGGCGAAAAATCGACGAACTGGTCCAGTACTACGAGCAATGCCGCCAGGCGCGCGACCTCCCCTCGATTCCCGGCGCGGTGATCATCTCCTGCGACGAGCGGCTCGCGTTCCAGTCCGCCGACGGTGACTCGCGGGTCGGCATCCTGAAGGTGCCGGAACGCGAGGGCATCCTGCGCGCCATCGACGGGCAGCACCGGCTCCTCGCGCTGCATGCCGACATCGAACGCTTCCGCGACGAGGAGTTCGCCGTCCCGGCAATCATCTTCGACCGGCTGCCTGAAGATCACGTGGTCCAGATGTTCGTGACCATCAACGCGAAGCACACTCGCCTGAACGCGTCACACCTGGTCAGCCTCTCCGGACGGCAGCTCTATCGGGATGAGGCACTCGCCACCGGCCACGACATCGTCCGCGCGCTCAACGACCGCGAGGATTCGCCGCTGTACGACGAGATCAAGCTGCTGGGCGTCGGCCGCGGCCGCGTCGCGCAGGCGCCGCTCGCGCAGGAGCTGAAGAAGCTGTTCGGCGAAGAGGGCGTGTTCGCGAACCGGCGGTCGGGCGACGTGCACGAGGAGGCGAAGAAGTTCTTCGTGAACTACTTCAAGCAGATCGCGCTCGTCTTCGGCGGCGCCTGGAACGGCCGCAAGTACAGCATCCGCTCGGCGGCCTCGCTGCGCGCGTTCATCCGCGTCGCTCCCGACGTGATCCGCCGCCTCGACCAGGAGCACGCCGATCGATCCGACTTCCGCGCGATCGGCCGCGTGATCGCGCCTTGGGGCCGGCGCATCGGCGATCTGCGGTTCGAGACCGAGGGCGCCTGGAAGCGGACGGTCAGCGGCGTCGACCAGCTCGCAAAAGAGTTGAGGCTTGCGCTCCAATACCCCGAAGGGGCGGCGGTCTGACCGCCCGGCAGGCTGAAGTCGCAGAGTCCAGTTTTTCTTCTGCGGTCTCCGCGTTCTCGGCGGTTTACGTAACGTGGCTACTCTTGTCATCACCGGCGGAGCCGGTTTCATCGGGTCCAATCTCGTTCAGTACGCGCTCGATCACACGCCCGATCGAATTGTCGTCGTCGACAAGCTGACCTACGCCGGCAGCCTGCTGAATCTCGAGCGGCCGCTTCGGGATCCGCGGGTGACGTTCGTACGGGCGGACATCGCCGATCGCGACGCGATGGAGCAGGTGTTCGCCGATCACCAGCCGGCGGCCGTGCTCAACCTGGCGGCGGAAACCCACGTCGATCGGTCGATTGACGGACCGCGCCCGTTCATCGACACGAACATCGCCGGCACGTTCGTGCTGCTCGAGACCGCGCGCGCGTTCACCACGCGCGGGACCGAGGCACGCGCGGCGTTCCGGTTCCTCCACGTCTCCACCGACGAGGTCTACGGTACCCTTGGCGCGAGCGGTCACTTCAGCGAGGAGACACCGTACGCGCCCAACTCGCCGTATGCGGCAAGCAAGGCGTCGGCCGATCATCTCGTCCGCGCCTATCACCACACCTACCGGCTGCCCGTTCTGATCACGAACTGCTCGAACAACTACGGGCCGTTTCAGTTTCCGGAGAAGCTGATCCCGCTGATGCTGCTGAACGCACTCGAGGGGCGGCCGCTGCCGATTTACGGCGATGGCGGCAACGTGCGCGACTGGCTGCACGTCGAGGATCACTGCGCCGGGATCATGCGGGTGCTGGCGGAGGGGCGTCCGGGCGAAAAGTATAATGTCGGCGGCGACAACGAGCGCACCAACCTGGAGATCGTCGATCGGATCTGCGAGGTCCTCGAGCAGCTGAGGCCGGCGCGCGCGAATGCGGCGCTCGGCGGCCGCAGCTATCGCGATCTGAAGACCTTCGTGCCCGACCGCCCCGGGCACGATCGGCGCTACGCGATCGACGCGACCAAAATCCGCCGCGAGCTCGGGTGGGCGCCGCGGCATCGGTTCGAAGACGGCCTGGCGCGGACCGCGCAGTGGTACCTCGAGCACCGCGACTGGTGCGAACAGGTGCAGGCCGGCCGCTACGACCGGCGGCGACTGGGTCTGGGATGAGTGGATCTGCCGCGACGACACGAAGAGCACGAAGAAATCTGTTCTAGCGTCGTGTCGTCGCGCCTTCGTGGCGGCTCATTATGTCGACACTGAAAGGCATCATTCTCGCCGGCGGTTCGGGCTCGCGGCTCCATCCGCTGACCCGGGCGGTCAGCAAGCAGCTGGTTCCCGTCTACAACAAGCCGATGGTGTACTACCCGCTCTCGACGCTGATGCTGTCGGGAATTCGCCAGCTGCTCGTGATCACGACACCGCACGAACAGGACGGGTTCAAGCGGCTGCTCGGCGACGGCGCGGAGCTCGGATTGCAGATCGACTACGCCGTTCAGCCGAGCCCGGACGGCCTGGCGCAGGCATTCATCATCGGACGGGAGTTCGTCGGCGGCGACCGCGTCGCGCTCGCGCTCGGCGACAACATCTTCTACGGCGCGCATTTTTCCGATTACCTCCGGGACGCGGCCGCGCGCGAATCCGGCGCCACCGTCTTCGGCTACCAGGTGCGCGATCCGGAACGGTACGGCGTGGTCGAGTTCGATGCCGACGGGCGCGCCGTAAGCCTCGAGGAGAAGCCGAAGGCACCGAAGTCGTCGTACGCGGTCACCGGCCTGTATTTCTACGACAACCAGGTGCTCGACATCGCAGCGGCCCTCGAGCCATCGGCGCGCGGCGAGCTCGAGATCACCGACGTGAATCGCGCGTACCTCGAGCGCGGGCAGCTGCAGGTCGAGAAGCTGGCGCGCGGCATCGCCTGGCTCGACACCGGCACGCACGACTCGCTCATGCAGGCGGCGAATTTCATCCACGCAATCGAGGAACGGCAGGGACTGATGGTCGCCTGCCTCGAAGAGATCGCCTATCGCATGGGATACATCACCAGGGCGGATCTCGCGCGGCTGGCCCGCGCGATGGGGACGAGCATGTACGGCCAGTACCTCCTCCGGGTGCTCGATCACGAGGGGTGACCGTGCGCGTCGTCAAGACGGAACTTCCGGGCGTCCTGGTGATCGAGCCCGAGGTGCACGCCGACGGCCGCGGCTTCTTTCTCGAGACCTACCACGCTGCCAGATACAGCGAACACGGCATCGACGGTCCGTTCGTTCAGGACAATCACTCCCGCTCGACTGGTGGCACGCTGCGCGGCCTGCATCTCCAGGTGCGGCGGCCGCAAGGCAAGCTGGTGCGGGTGATCGAGGGCGAAATCTTCGACGTCGCGGTCGACGTGCGCCGCGGCTCCCCGACGTTTGGGCGCTGGGTCGCCGTCAGCCTGAGCGCCGACAACTTCCGCCAGTGCTATATCCCCGAGGGGTTCGCGCACGGGTTCTGCGTCGTCACGCCAATCGCCCAGGTCGAGTACAAGTGCACGGATCTGTACGACCCCGACAGCGAGATCGGGATTGCGTGGAACGACCCGGCGCTCGCAATCCCATGGCCGGTTCGCGACCCGATTCTTTCGAACCGCGATCGCCATCACCCGACGCTTGCCGAACAGACCGATCGCCTGCCGCAGATGCGCTAGCGGCGATGCCTCGCCGCATCGCGAGGACTCCCGCAGATTTGTAATCTCTGTGACAAAGTCGTACGACGATCCGAACGCGTCGATGCGCGTTGTCGATGTTTTTCGCGGAAAACGCGCAGGCACGTCGCTTGCCTCTTAGTCGGGCACAGTCGCTGGTCTGATTACGGCAGGGCGCCGTGAATGCTGGGGGAGCCAGGCCAGCGGAGCAGGGGGGCATCGCAATAACGCGGTGCCCTTTTGTTTTGTACGGCGTAAGATGCGCGGCAAATGCAGAGCCGCCTTCTCTTCGCTGCCGTCCTCGTTTCGCTTTCCGCGCTTCCTTCAATCCGGCTGCCCATCCACGCTGACGCACGGACGACGTCGTCGCTGACCGCGCTGGTCGGGCCGCACAGCCTGACGCGCGACACGAATGGCGACTCCCTCGCAGATGCCGTCGCGGCCCGGGTTGTCGTGCCCGCGTCGCCCGCGCTGGCCGACGTCGAGGTCGCGACGAACCTGGCTGCGCGACTCGGCTACGAAACCACAGCCCTCACGCTGCCGCTCGTGGTCCGGGATGCCGACGTCGCGCAGCCCGCGGAGATCGCCGTCCCGATTCTCGTTGGCCGTGGCAACCGCTTCGTGCAGCGCCTCGTCGAGGCGAAGGCCGTCGACATCGCCTCGCTCAAGCCCGGGCAAGGGTTGATCGCGGCGGTGCCTTCGCCGCTCGGCCGCGGCGATGGCCTGGTCGTGGTCGGCGGGGACGACGAGGGGACCTTGAATGCGGGCGTCGAGCTCGCGGCACGTCTGCCGCGCGTCTGGGGCATGACCGGCATCACGCTGCCGGCGGTCGAGGAGCAGGCGACCCGGTATCTCCACTCGCGCGGCGTCAACCCGTCAGCCGCCGGTATCACATCGATGGTCGTCGACAGCGACAAGCGCGGGATCGCCCGCGTCACGATGCGCGTGTCGGTGGCCGACGCAGACGTCTCGCGCGTCGCGAAGCTCTTCGAGGAGCTCGAGGCGGCGCACCGGCGCGGCCAGGAGCCGAAGACGCTCAACTTCACAAACCTTGCGACGACCGCCATCGACGTCGTCGCCGGCGGCCGCGTCGTCGCGCACGCAGACGTGTCGCGCACGGGACTGAACCAGCGTACGCTGACGCCGCCGATCGACCCTGACGAACTGGCACCCGACTCGCCTGGTGAACGGGGCGCCCCGGCGGCGACGCCCGGTGTCGCTGCCGGTCCGGCGCGCAACTTCGATCTCACCAACGCCTTCTCGATCGACGGCTGGTACGGCGATGCCTACACCGATCTGATTCCCGATCGAACCGACACGACGCTGATCCTCGGATCGGCCGGCGACTCGCTCGGCGCCGCGCACATCGCCGCGCGCCTCGGTCTCGAGACGACAGGCATCACGCTGCCGTTGACGCGGCTCGCCGATAAAGTGCGGGCGCCGGAGCGCGAGCCGAGCCCGATCCTCGTCGGGCGATCGAACGCGCTGGTCGAGCGCCTGGTCAAGATCGGCAAGGCGCACGTTGACGATCTGCGGCCAGGCGAGGGTGCGGTGCAGATCGTGCCGCGCGCCTTCGGCGGCGCGACGGCCACGGTGGTCGCCGGTTCTGACGCCCCGGGAACCGAGGCCGCAGCCTCGTATCTCGCGCGCCGCGCCCCTTACGTCTGGAGCAACGCCCGCGGTTCGACGACGCTCACCGACGTGGCGCTGCAGGCGAACCGCTTCCTCCAGGCGCGAACCGCGGCCGGCCAGGCGAGCCAGATCGACACGGAGCTCGACGCGATCATCGCCGACGTGAAGGACAAGCCGCTCGACTCGATCGACGTCAGGCTGTTCGTCGAGCAGAAGGATCCGGCGCTCGAGCAGTACGTCGCCGCCAAGCTGCAGCGCGGCGGCGTCAAGGTCGCGCCGAAGGTCGCGAGCAGCGGCATCACTGATCCGCTCACGGTCTTCGACGACACGCTGAAGGTGCCCTGGGAGGTGGACGACTTCTGGGCCAGGTTCAAGAGCGACGTGCTGCCGAAGGTGAAACGCGGCTCGAAGGTGTCGATCGAGGCGCGGCTGAGCGAATCGCCGGAGGTTCGCCGCAGGATTTCCGACGATGCGCGCGGGCAGCTGACGGCCGCGGGCGCGAGCGAGGCGAACGTCCGGGTCCTGTCCGCGTACAAGCAGGGCTATCTCTGGATGACCGAGCAGGTGATTCCCGAGCTGAAAGGAAAGAACGCCCGGGCGATCAAGGTGAAGGTCGCCGAATATCACCCTGACCTGTCGAAGAAATACAAGTTCTACATGGTGCCGAGCCGGTGGGTCCACGAGCTCTATCCGGTAGACGAGATTTTTCAGCGCGACCTCGGGATCGCGAAGGACGCCTTCTCGGTCGAGCTCGTCGACGACGCGAGCGAGATCTACTCGGTCGAGGCGACCGACGCCGCGGGGAAGGTCGTCTACCGTACGGCGTTCTCCCCGAAGACCGTCGAGCGCGAGTACCTCGAGAAATTCCCCGGCTGGTCGCGGGTGATCGTGACGACCGGCTGGCTGACCGCGGCGGTCGACGGCGCAACCGTCGTCGATCAGCGCATCGCAACCGATCCCGAGCGCTTCTGGGATCACTATCAGTCGGTGGTGCTGCCGCGGATCTACGACAACGTGATGAAGGTCACCGACAACCGGCCGCTGCCGGAGAAGCAGCCGTTCCATCGCGATCTCGACATCGAAGTGTGGATGAGCGAGCCTGACTTCAGAATCGGCATCGACGAAGAGCTGGTGTCATCGCTCGAGGCGATTCACGAAGACCTGTACTTCGTGACGCTCGATTTCTTCGACGCGCTCGGCCGGACGACGACCCGGCGCCGGCTGGCGGCGCCCGGCAAAATCTTCCCGATCGTTCACCCGGATCGGCCGGGGCAGCCGGGTGAGGTGCGCGTGCACTACGCCGGGAACGGCTCAACGCGGCCGAAGCTCGAGGTCGTCTACAAGGAGAAGAACGTCGATCGGCCGACACGCATCTCGCGCGAGCTGACGCGCATCGACACGACGCCGGCAATGGTCAGCCGCGCGATTGCCCGTGTCGATCGGCTGTCTGAGATCGGCCTCGACCTCGAAGCGAAGGACGACCGGGAGGCGGCGCGGGCGGTGGACGCGCTCGACGCGCTGGCGCGCCTCCACGACGCCGGCCTCTACAAGGACGCCATGTCATTCGACCACGTGGATCGCCTCGCGGTCACCGTGAGCGTCAAGGAGGTCCACGCGCACCGCGTGTTGAAGTCGACGGGCGCGTTCCCGCCGTCAGCCGTGCGGACCGCGCCGACGGCGGCTGCCGCGTCGGGCCGCGCCGGACTTCCGCTGGTGACGTGGGATCACATCATCTCGCCCGACGAGAGCGAGGAGCTCGTCGGCAGGCTCGCCGCCTATCCCGAGGTGAAGGCGTACAAGGCCGGCCGTTCGTATCGCGGCCGGGACATCTCGGTGCTCGAGATCACCAATCCGACGCCGAGCGAGCAGGTGTCACTCGCGAAGCTGTCCGCTTACAAGCCGACGATCTTGATCACCGGCCGCCAGCACGCCAACGAGGTCTCCTCGACGAGCCACATCCTGCGGCTGGCCGAATTGCTCGTCACCGAGAAGTCCTACAAGGAGATCCTGAAGAGGGTGAACGTCATCCTCCACCCGGTCGAGAATCCCGACGGCGCGCAGATGGCGTTCGAGCTTCAGAAGCTGACGCCGAATCACATGCTGCACGCCGGCCGCTACAGCGCCCTCGGACAGGACGTCGCGTCGCTCGTCGGGCTGCCCGATCCGCTGCTGCCCGAATCGCTGGTGCGCACGCGGGTGTGGCGCGACTGGCTGCCTGACATCTATCTGAACCCCCACGGCTATCCGTCGCACGAGTGGGTGCAGCCGTTTGCCGGCTACGTGCCTCCCGGGTTCCGCACGTATCTCTCCACGCGCGGCTGGTACACGACCGTCGGCACGCTGCGCGATCCGCGCTATCCGGATCACGCCGAAGCGACCGCGGCGCTCCGCGAAGCGATCGTGCGCGAGATCAACGGGAACGCGGACGTCCGCGCGATGGACCTGCGGGCGCAGGCGCGCTACCGCAAGTGGGCCTACGGTTTCGGGCCGTACGTCTTCAACCAGGAGATCTACAAGGACACGGCGATCTACTACAGCGACGCGGAGACCGGCGAGCCGAGCGGCAGCCGGCGATTCGGCAGCGGCCGCGGCGGGGCTGGTGCGGCGCAGGCCGCTGGCGGCGAGGGCGGCGGCGGAAGCGGCCGCTTCTCGATGAACGCGTGGCCGCAGGTCACGTTCTTCAGCGGCGGCACCGAAGCGCCGGACGAGACCGCGCAGGGCGAATGGTTGAACCTCGTCGCGAAGGCAGGCTTTTCGTACCTGATGGCGACCGTCAAATATCTGCGCGACGGTCAGTACACGGTTCACCGCATCGAAGAGGACGCCGCGCGCGACGCCGTATCGCTCACGACCGTCCGGATTCGACCGGTGTTGCCGGGTAGGACAGCGCCACCGGTTCGCACCAGCACGGCCGGTGGCCAGTAATTGAGAGTGCGTTGCAAAATTAGCTCAAGGCGGGTCCTGTCCGCGAACAGCCCCACCGGGTGCTCGCCAGAAAAGCACTGGTCACGGCCCACGGCTCCGCGCCCGGCGGGGCGGCCCCGTTCGCGGCCACCCGCGATCGAGCTAATTTTGCAACCTGCTCTAAGAATTTGGAATTTGGAATTTGGAATGGGCGATCACGGTCCGGGTCCGGTAAGGCCGGACACCACCGCTGAGCAATTGCTGCTGACGATTCCTCATTGCAAATTCCAAATTCCTAATTGCACCGCCGCCGCGTGGCTATACTGCGGCCGCGGCATCACTCTGAGGAGGCTTCCTTTATGCGTCAGTGGCTGATGGGTGTCCTGATTGTCGTCGTGTGGACGGCTTTCGCGCCTGCAGCGTTCGCGCAGAACGCGCAGATCACCGGTGTCGTGAAGGATCAAAGCGGCGCCGTCATTCCGGGCGCGACGATCACCGCGCGCAACGTCGAGACCGGGCTGTCGCGCCTAGCCGTTTCGGACGGATTGGGCGAATACCGGCTGGTGTCGCTGCCGCCGGGACGCTACTCGGTCGCGACCGAGCTCAGCGGCTTCAGCACCGAGACGCGTCCGGACATCGTGCTGGTCATCGATCAGACGGCGATCATCAACTTCGCGCTGAAGCCGGCGGCGCTGTCCGAGACGGTGACGGTCACCGGCGAGTCGCCGATCGTCGACGTGACGCGGTCGGACGTCTCCACCGCGGTCTCGACGCAGCAGATCCAGGATCTGCCGGTGGCGTCGCGCCGCTGGCTCGATCTCGCGATGCTCACGCCGGGCACGTCGCAGGACAACATCCGCGGCCAGTTCTACCGCGGCAACGTCAACGTCGGCGCCGGCGGCCGCGAGTACTCGAACGGCTTCGTCGTCGACGGCGTGAACAACACCTGGGCGGAAATGGGCGAGCCGCGGCAGAACTTCGCGATGGACGCGATCCAGGAGTTCAAGGTCTCGACCTCCACCTACAAGGCCGAATACGGACTGGCGACCGGCGGGCTGGTCTCGGTCGTCACCAAATCGGGGACCAACCAGATTCACGGCTCGGGGCTGCTGTTCTTCCGCGACGCGTCGGTGACGGCGAAGGAGTTCTTCCAGACCGAGAAGCCGGATTACCGGCGCTATCAGTACGGCGGCACGGTTGGCGGTCCGCTGGTGAGGGACAAGACGCATTACTTCTTCGCCTACGAGGGAACCAACGAGAAGCAGTTCCTCACCGTGAACGCGAAGGGCTTGTGGCCGCAGTACGAGGGCACGTTCCTGAGCGACCAGAACCGGTGGACTTACAACTTCAAGGTCGATCACGAGCTCACGCAGGGCCAGAGCCTGTTCTTCCGCTACGGCGCTGAGGATGAGTATCGGCCGATCATCACCGCCGGTTCGACAGCGGTGAACGGCGGCGCCACGGCGGCGTCAGCGAGCTTCGATTTCGCGGTGCCGCGCGATTCGGCGGTGCTCGGCCACACCTGGGTGATCAGCCCGCGCTCGCTCAACGATATTCGCTTCCAGTACGCGTTTGCCAAGTACGAAGTGTCACCGCCTTACAGTCATGGCGACTGGGAGCCAGGCGACTTCACCGCGCGGTTGCCGTACTGCACTGCCATATTTCAGTACCCATCGATCACGGTCGGCGGCTGCGGCAACGCGCAAATGGGTCCGGAGAGTCGCTGGGAGCTGAAGGACGATTTCTCGTACCTGATGCACGCCTGGGGCGGCAGTCATCAGTGGAAGATGGGGTTCGATTTCAGCTACGTTCCGTTCGAAGGCGACAACACGCAGTCGCCGCTCGGACAGTGGACGTTCCCGAAGGACGCGCCCTACAACGTCAACGATCCGACGACGTACCCGACGCAGTACACGAACTCGCTGCCGACCTACGCGAACATTCCGATCAAGATCTTCGCGGGGTATCTGCAGGACGACTGGCAGGCTGCCTCGGGCCTGACGCTCAATCTGGGCCTGCGATACGACGTCCAGGTCGGGTCGTTCAACGAGGACATCCCCGCGCTGCTCTCGAGCATCCAGGACAAGCTCGGGCGCGGCGGCACCTTTGCGCCGTACGACCCGTCTGTCGTGGCGCAGCCCAAAGCCGGCCGCGGCGACTTCAACAACTTCGGGCCGCGCATCGGCATGGCGTGGGATCCCGCCAACAACGGCGTGATGAACATCCACGCGGCCTACGGGATGTTCTACGACAACATGCGCACGCTGCAGAACTTCAACGAGCTCACCTGGCCGCAGGCACAGCAGATCATCATCAACCGGCCGACGTTCCCCGATCCGCTCGGCGGCAAGTCACGCGAATCGTTCGTCAGCACGGCGCCGCCGAACATCACCGTGATGTCCAACGATCAAGTGAATCCGTACGCGCATCAATTCAACGCCGGCGTGAGCCGGTCGATCGCCAGGGATATCGCCATCACCGCCGACGTTTCCATCACCAACCGATATTCCGATCGAGATACTGTCGATCCGAACCTGCCCGATCAGGTGACGCGGGCGAAGCTCTATCCGCAGTTCGCCCGCGTGAACTTCTGGGTCTCGACGGCGAACAACACCTATCGCGCGCTGCTGCTCAAGGTCGACAAGCGGATGTCCAATCGCTATCAGTTCCTCGCCTCGTACACGCTCAGCGCGGCGAAGGACACGCAGGCGACCAATCTCGTGCAGGACTCGTACGGCTTCCCGTCGATCGAGCGCTACGGCGCCGCTGACCGCCGCCACCGCCTGGTCGTCAGCGGCATCGTCCAGCTGCCGGCAATGACCCAGCTGTCGGCGATCGGCGATTTTCGATCGAGCCTGCGCTTCAACCCGACGGCGTCGTTCGGCGACCTCAACAACGACGGCTACGTGAACGATCTGCCGTCCGGGGTGATGCCCGGCAGCGGCTGCCGCGATCTGAATCTCGACGCGGTCAACGCGGCGCGGATTTCGCGCGGGCTCACCGCAGTGACGCAGGTGGACTGCCCCGGCTTCGCGAATGTCGATCTGCGGCTGTCGAAGTTCTTCCAGGTCGGCAACCAGCGGCTCGAGCTGATCGCACAGTTGTTCAACGTCTTCAACCGCGCGAACTTCAACGCGCCGAACGGCAACGTCAGTGCGGGCAACGACACCAGCGGCCGCCCGCTGTTCGGCCAGTCGACGGCGTTGCTGCCGAACATCAATGCGCCGTCACGGCAGGCGGAATTCGCAGTACGATTCCAGTTCTGACGCTGGGTCGGGTAGGTCGGGTAGGTCAGGTAGGTCAGGTAGGTCAGGTAGGTCGGGTAGGTCGGGTAGGTCGGGTAGGTCGGGTAGGTCAGGTAGGTCGGGTAGGTCACCTAGGTCGGGTAGGTCACGTAGGTCGGGCGTGTCGGACGGGCATCGGGGGTGTGCGGCACGAGGTGCCGCGAAGGATTCGTTCCGACCCACCAGGCCCACCCGGCCTACCTGACCGAGCCCGCATTTGTGACGGCGGGCATATGAACAGAGTTCTTCTCCTCTTTGTGGTCGCCCTGAGCGCGGGTGCCGTGGGTCGCACCGCGCCGGGCGATGCAGTCGCGCCGGCGTCGCTCTCCGCCTTCTTCAAGACGGGCGCCGCGTTCCAGGATCGCAACGGCGACGGCGTCGTCGACTTCGTCGACGCGCGGATCGTGCTGGCGGAGCGACCGTCTGCCACGGAAGTGGCGGCGGCTGCGGATGTTGCCGCGCGCCTCGGCTACGAGACCACCGCGATCAACCTGCCGCTGGATGTGGTTCGTGGGCGGCAGACGAACGGGCGCGCCGCATCGATCTTCGTCGGCGCGCGATCGCTCGCGCAAGCGAGCGTCACTGCCGACGCGATTGGCGCTGGCGTGCTGAAGGCGGGCGAGGGCGCGGTGGCGGCATTTACCACCGCTGGCACGCCGGCGGTTGCCGTGCTCGGCGGAGACGACGAAGGACTGACGGCAGCGGCGGTGATGCTGGCCGGCCATCTGCCGAACCTCTGGGATCAGAAGGGCCCGAACGCCGACACCGTCGCCGAGGACGTGGCGCAGTTTCTCGCCGGGAAAGGCGTCACCGCCTCGTCCACGTCCGTGCCGGTCGTTTACGTGCGCGCCGGCGGCGACGGCGTCGAGCGTGTCGTTGCCGTCGTGCAGCTGGCCAATGGCGGCGATCTCGTCAAGGCGCAGGTAGCCCTGAACCAGTTCAAGGCCACCGGGACGCGCGACGCAAAGCGCGCGCTGTCGTACGCCAAGGTGCGCTCGCTGCAGATACGCCTTCGCGCGCCCGGCTCGCCGTCAGCCGTCGTCGACGTGCCGCGCGCGGCGGCGACCGATGCGGACGCGTCGCAGCCGCCCGGACGCCGTCCAGGCGGCGGCACCAAAGAGAACCTGGATCTCTCGACCTTCTATGCGATCGACGGCGCTCTCGCCGACAGCGACAACAACCTGATTCCGGATCGCGTCGACGTGCTGCTCAGCGCTGACGGCGAGGGAACCGACGGCGTCGTCGATCTCGCCGCCCGCCTCGGTCTCGAATCGACCGGCGTCTCGGTGCCGATTGCGAAGACGGCGAAGCTGATCACCTCGCCGGAGAGCGAGCCGATTCTCGTGTTGATCGGCACGGCGCATCCGGTGGTCGAGCAGCTGATCGAGAAGAAGAAGATGGAACGCCCGTCGCTGCAGGCCGGCGAGGGCTTGATCCAGCTGGTGAAGAAGGCGTTCGGAGAGAAAAGCGCGATTGTCGTCACCGGCGGCGACGCGGCCGGCGTGAACCGCGCGGTCCATCAGCTTGCCGAAACCTTCCCGCACATCTGGCAGCGCGGCAAGGATCGCACGACGCTGGACGACGTCGAGGACGACGTGCGGAAGTTCGTCGCCGGCCGGTCGCCGGCAGGTCAGGCGGCGATGAGTCTGTACAAGCTCGAGAAACTCGCCGATCAGGTGAGCGGCAAGGAGCTGGCGTCGGCGAACGTCAAGGTGTTCGTGGAGAAGGCCGACCCGCGCCTCGCGGACCTGGTCAAGGAAACGGCCGCGGCTCGGATCACGGCGCCATCACTGACGGTCGACGTGCAGAGCCTCGACGTGCAGAAAGCGCGAGCGCTCGTCAGCGACGAGTTCGACATCCCGTCGGAGGTCGACGATTTCTGGACGAAGTTCAGGACGCGGGTCATTCCTGCGGTGAAGCGGCGCGCTGCGGTCTCGATCGAGGCGCGCGTGAGCGAACCGCCGGAGGTTCGCCGGCAGATCGAGCAGCAGGCGCGCGCCGAGCTGATCAAGGCCGGCGCCGACGACAAGTCGACGACCGTCACCGTGTTGTCCGCTTACAAGCAGGGCTACAGCTGGTTGTACGACGTCGTGAGGCCGGAGCTCAGCGGCAAGGCGATCGATCGGCTCACGATCAGATTTGCCGAAATCGGTCCGCCTGCCGGCTGGAAGCAGCAGGGGATGTTTGCGCCGACGCGCTGGCTGCTCGAGCTGTATCCGATCGACGAGATTCTTGCTTCCGAGCTGAAGATCGATCTCGCGCAGATTCGATTCGAGATGGCACCGATCGGATCGCCCGCCTATGAGGTCGTCGCCACGGCGAAGGGCGGCGGCGAGCTGCTGCTGAGGAAGACCTTCGAGCCGGCGGTGGTCGAGCGTGCGTTCTTCGATCGCTTTCCCGACTACGAGCGGGTCCGCGTCACGACCGGCTGGATCAAGGCGGACGTCGGCGGGAAGAGCGCGATCGACGAGCGGATCGCGACCGATCCCGAGCGCTTCTGGGATCGCTTTCAATCAAAGACGCTGCCGGCGCTGTACGACCACGTGATGGCGCTCGGCAATGGCAAGCCGCGCGCCGAGGACGCACCGTTCTTCGGCGAGCTCACCGTCGATCTCACCCTCAGCGAGCCCGAGTACCGGCTGCCGATCGATCAGGAACAGATCTCGTCGATGGAGGCGCTCCACGAGGAGATCTACTTCAACACGCTGCACTTCTTCGACGTGATGGGCCGGTTCACACGCGGCGCCCCGCTCACCTATCCCGGCCGCGTGATCCCGCTCATGCACCCGAAGGGCGACGGCAAGGCGGGGCACGCGAAGATTTCAATCACCGGCTTCGATGCGTCACGTCCGGCAGTCGTCGTCGACTACGTCGAGCGCAGCGGAAAGAAAGGGGCAGTGCGACTCGACGTCCCGAAGGTCGCCGTCGAACGGCCGCAGACGCTTGCGGCGACGGTCCGTGCGGGAAAGGACGGCGTCGAGCGTCTCGATCTTCGCGTGAAAGTGGACACCGAGAAAGACGAGCGCGAGACGTTGATCCAGCGAACCGACGAGCGCCGCGTCGATACCTCGATGATGTCGGCGGAGCAGGTGCGCGCGGTGCTGGCCAGTCTGAGTCGCCTGCGCGGCGCCGGCCTCTACCGCGACGCGCTGGCCTACCACGACCTCGGCTCGCTTCGGCTCACGATCGCCTGGGAACACGAAAGCAAACCGGCCACCGAGATCGTCGCGACGCTCGAATCGAACGGCACGCCCGCGGCGTTCCCCGATATTCGAGCAGCCACCAACACCAGCGCCGCCGACGCCGCGCGAAGGCCTCCCGCCTCCGCCGGCGGAAACAGTGAGCCGCTGGTGCAATGGGACACGCCCATACCACCACCCGAAGCCGCGGATATCCTCGCGCGGATGTCGTCGTTCAAGGAAGCGACCGTCTACAAGGTCGGGCAGAGTTACCTCGGCAAGGACGTCTGGGCGATGGACCTGATGCCGCCGATCGAGGCGTCGCACTGGTCGCAGGCCAAGCAGACGACGATGAAGCCGACGATCGTGTACTCCGCGCGCCAGCATGCTAACGAGGTGTCGTCGACCAGCCACGTGCTGAAGATGGCCGAGCTGCTGCTCACCGATCCCGCGTTCAAGGAGAAACTGAAGAAGGTGAACGTGGTCGTGCATCCGATCACGAACGCCGACGGCGCGCAGCTCGCCTACGACCTGCAGAAGGTCAACCCGACCTACATGCTGCACGCCGGTTATCTCGGCGCGCTCGGCGTGGACGTCACGTCGGCGCAGTGGGACCCCGATCCGCTGTATCCCGAGAGCGGTATCCGCCCGAAGATCTGGCGGACCTGGCTGCCCGACATCTTCCTCAACCCGCACGGCTACCCATCGCACGAATGGGTGCAGCTGTTCTCGGAGTACGCCGCGTGGGTGCGCACGCGCTCGGTCGAGACCCGCGACTACTGGACGATGCGCGGGTGGTGGATGCCCGGATTCGGCTGGCTGGACGACGCGCGCTATCCGCGGCACAAGGACGAGCAGATGAAGCTGCTCACCATGATCACCGACTACGCGAAGCAGGCGCCCGGCACCGTGGCGCTGAACGAGCGCGCCTACGCGCGCTACAAGCGCTACAGCTTCGACTTCGACCAGAAGAACTTCAAGCTCGATTTCACCAACGGCGTGCTGATTTACAAGTCGATCAAAGGCGCCCGCGCCAATCCGCAGAGCCAGGACTTCATGACCCGCAATCCGAACGTGACGATCTGGGACGGCGTCACCGAAGCACCCGACGAGACCGCGCGCGGCGACTGGCTGAAGCTGGTCGCCAACGCGGGCCTGCAGTGGGACAAGGCGATCCTCGAATATCTCGTGCAGGGGCATCACGAGGTCGAACGGACCGTGACGCCCTTCTGGAACGGAGCGGCGTTGACGATGAATCGACCGCGGCCGCCGAAGCCGCCTGCCAGCGAGACGCAGAAAACGACCACGCAGGCCAGCCGGCAGCCGTAGGACGGATGGGACGGATGGGACCGATGGGACGGATGGGACCGGTGGGCCGGGCCCGTAGGGTGGTTGGGAAGGACCGAATGGGTCACCCTGCCAGCCCACGGGCCCATCGGTCCCACACACCTGTATGAACACCTACATTGCGTTACTGCGAGCGGTGAATCTGGCCGGGATCAACCGGGTGTCGATGAGCGATCTGCGCAACGTGTGCGCCACGCTCGGCCTGCAGGATGCGCGCACGCTGCTGCAGAGCGGCAACATCGTGTTTCGCAGCAAGGTGTCGTCTGCCGAGAAGCTCGAGCGCCTGCTCCAGGACGCCGCGGCGAAAGAGTTGTCCGTGTCGACCGACTTCTTCGTACGGTCGGTGGCGGAGTGGCACGCGGTGATTGCCGCCAATCCGTTTCCCGACGAAGCGAAGACCGATCCGGGTCACCTGCTGGTGATGGCGCTGAAGGACGCCCCGGCGCGCAGCGCGGTCGCCGCGCTGCAGAGCGCAATCAAGGGCCGCGAAGTGGTGCGCGCGAACGGACGCGAAGCGTTCATCACCTATCCGGACGGCGTCGGTCACTCGAAACTCACCGTCAAGATGATCGAGCAGAAGCTCGGCACGCGCGGCACCGCGCGCAACTGGAACACCGTTCTGAAACTCGCGGCGCTCGCCGTCGAGAAGTAGCGCGCAGCATCGTGAAACGACCGACGCGCCTTGTGCGCCGGTTCCAGAACGAGACACGCGCGATCGCGCACTTCACAGCCAATTCTCTTCGATCTGACGTAAGTGGTCGCTAAAGTCACGAAAAGTGCCTCGGCCTGTTTCGAAACAGACCATTACTGATCGATCGCGCAGGAAGCGGAACCGACGCTCGACGCACGTAACACGTTCGAGCGCAACAACTAGTCATTGAGGCGCGCGCGACACGAACACCCGGTACAGGCGTTGCCATTTGTACTGGCATGGTCAGATTACGTGTCGGCGTCTGTGTGGTGTTGCTCGCGGCTGCACTGACGCAGCCATCCGCCCGACCCGATGCCTCGCCGAAGCTCGATCGCGCACTCCGCGACTGGA
>DATFWL010000455.1:0-3560 GCA_035259385.1 Vicinamibacterales bacterium
CGGCAACTCGCGCGTCAACACGATCAAGGGCGCGAGGACGTGGGAGCACTGGTGGCACGGGAACGAGTGCTTCCGCGCGCAGGGACCGAACGGCGGCCAGGCCGGCTACAACTTCGGCAACGAGACGATCGGCGACCAGTCGAAATGTGCGCCGCAGTTGAATTACACGAGCTTCCTCGCCCAGGCGAGCACCGAATCTCAGGGCCCCTGGGACTCGAACTACCAGATCGAAGACGACTACTCGTGGTTCATCCCGGGCAAGCACGGCGACCACGACACGAAGTTCGGGGTGCGCTACAACTACACGGAACTGCGCCGCAGCTCGCAGGTGAACGCGAACGGCACCTTCGCGTTCAGTGCGACGTGCGCGACCGGGACCTGCACATCGGCGAACACCGACCTTCCGTTCGATGCCGGGAACCCGAGGACGTATCCCGAGCGGTTCACCATCCGCACCGGCCCGTTCAACGAGTTCATCAAGAACCACACCTACGAGATGTACGCGCAGGACAAATGGCGCATCAGTGGGCAGACCACGCTGAGCCTCGGTTTGCGCTACGACCTCGAGATCATCCCGCTCGACGAGACCGACAACCCGCTGTTCCCGGCCGGCAGCAAGAAGTCGCCGACCGACTGGAACAACTTCGGACCGCGCGTCGGCTTCACGCACGCGCTCGACGCCGCCGGCCGGTCGGTCGTGCGCGGTGGATACGGAGTGTTCTACAACCGCACCATCCTCGGCGCGCTCGACGACACGCTGGAGTTCGGCAAGTACTCATCGTCGGTGAACTTGACGTTCCCGGCCGCTGCGGCCGATCCGGGCCCGAGCAGCGGGCGGTTCCCGACCAACCCGTACCTGGTCAACGGGCCGACCGTGAACTGGGATCTCCTCCGACAGTCGTATCCGCTGGGCGTGCCGGTGAAGAACGACGGCGTCGTGATCTTCGACTCGCCGGATCGCAGGTTGCCCTACGCGCACCAGTTCACGGTGGGTTACGTCCGCGAACTGAACGAGTCGCTCGCGGTACACGCCGACTACGTGCGCATGATGAACCGCGACATGTTCCTCTCGCGCAACCTCAATCCGGGCATCAAGCAGACGACGAGCCGGACCGAGCCGGTCGTGCGCGTCGACGCCTTCGGCGTGCTCGGCGAGCCCTACACGCAGCAGGTGTGGGTGATGGAGAACACCGGCGAGTCCACCTACAACGCGCTCGACCTGTCGGTGGAGAAGCGGTACTCGAATCACTGGTCGGGCCGCGTGTCGTACTCGCTGTCGAAAGCGACCGGCACCGCCGACGATCAGGCCGACCGCAACACGTATCAGGTGCTGACCAGCAACAACCTCGATGCGCGCCTCGGGCCGACCAACGTCGATCGGCGCCACATCCTGTCGATCGGCGCGCAATACGACGTGCCGAAGACCGGCGGCCTCACGCTGTCCACGACGACGCGCTACATGAGCGGCGCGCCGTTCACGATTTACGACAGCAGCATCGACGCGGACAAGAACGGCGAGCTGATCGATCCCGTTCCGGCGGGCGTCTACAGCGGCAACGCGAGCAATCCTGACGCGATGCAGAACGTGAAGTACGCCGGCGGTCGCAATGGCGCCTATGGTCCGGACTACTTCCAGATCGACATGCGCGCCGGCTATCGCCGGAAAATCTCGCAGGCGAAGGCGCTCGAGGTGTACTTCGATCTCTACAATCTCACCAACCGGGCGAACTTCGACAATCCGATCACGACGAACCAGGATCGCCGACTGCCGGCGACGTTCCTCGTGCTGACCAATCTGCGGGGCGGCGGCGGCTTCCCGCGCCAGGCGCAGCTCGGCTTCCGGTTCGTGTTCTGACGCCGCGCTGAGGGGGCTGGGGCTGGGGGCTAGGGGCTAGCCGCCCGGCTCCGAGCCCTTCTGCCCTGCGCGGTGGAAACACGCCTGCGTAGCTCGCCCCGGCCCCTAGCCACCAGCCCCGACTCGCGGCCGTATAATGCGCCGCTATGAAATCAGTGGCGCTCGTTTTCATCGGCGTCATCCTCGCGCTGCAGATGAGCGGCCAGGCCGCCGCGCCGCCGGCAAAATCGAAGGCCCGGAAGCTCGACATTCAGACGCTCTCCACGCACGCCGATCGCGTAACCGGCGGCGACGTGCTCCTTGCGATCGCCGTGCCCGCGGGCGCGCCGGCAGAGCGGCCTGACGTCCGCCTCAACGGACGCGACGTTTCCGACGCGTTCCATCAGCAGCACGGGTCATTCGTCGGGCTCGTCACCGGGCTCGTCGACGGCCGCAACGAGCTCAAGGTGAGCGCATGGGGCGTCCACGATCAGGCGCTTGCGCTGACGAACTATCCGATCACCGGTCCGGTGATTTCAGGTCCGCACATCGAGCCGTTCGTCTGTCAGACGGACACGTTCAAATTGCCTGACGGGACGACGCTGACGGACGCTCGGCTGAAGCCTTCGCGCTACGAAGGCGCGGCCGCTGGCGGGATCTCGCTTCGGCGTAGCGCGAAGGCTTTAGCCGAGCGATCGGAGGACTCCGGCGATTGCAGCGCGCCGACGAAGGTGCAGTACGTCTACATGCCGTACGATGGCAAGGAACTGCAGCCGCTGCCCGACGCGCGGGAACTGCCGGGCAACGTTGCGACGATCACGACGACCGCGGGCAAGACGGTGCCGTTCGTCGTCCGGGTGGAGACCGGCACGATGAACCGCGGCATCTATCAGAACCTGGTGCTGCACGATCCGACGCGCGATCCCGCGCCGACGCCGTTCACGCCGCCGCCGGCGTGGAATCGCCGCTTCCTCGCGATTCATGGCGTCGGCTGTCCGAGCGGCTGGTTCCGGCAGGGCGGCGTGATGGGCGTGAACCCGCTCGCCGGCCCGATGATCGCGCGCCTCGGCGAAGGCTACGTGATCTTCACCAACACGCTGAACCATCCGACCAACAGCTGCAACCCGTTCCTGGCCGGCGAGACGACGATGATGAACAAGGAGCACGCGATCGAGACCTTCGGCGTGCCCGAGTTCACGGTCAGCATGGGATCGTCCGGCGGCGCGTACACGAGCCTGCAGATCGCGGACGAGTTCCCCGGGCTGTTCGACGGCATCCTGATCAACGCGACCTTTCCCGACGCGTTGTCGATCGCGCTGGCCGGCGCCGACGCCCGCCTGCTCGCGCACTACTTCACAACCGCGTCGTGCGGCGCGCTTGCCCCCCGCAGCTCACTGAGTCCGCCGAGCGAAGGGGGGAAGGCTTCCGCCTCCGCTGACGCTACGGCGGACAAGTCAGCCCAGCGTTGCTTCAGCGAGACGCAGCAGGTCGCCGTCTCCGGCTACGCGGGGATGAAAGCGTTCATCGATGCCGCAAACCAGAGTCAGCGCACCGATCCCGTCCCCGGCCGCAAGGACATCGAGGGCTACGACTCAGCGCGGTGGAACGACGCGGTGCCGAATGGGCTGCGCTACGATCCGGCCGCCAACCCGCGCGGCGCGCGGCCGACGGTGTTCGATGCGGCTCGCAACATCTACGGCGTCGATCCGCAAACCGGCTTCGCGCT
>DATFWL010000456.1:0-2793 GCA_035259385.1 Vicinamibacterales bacterium
CGAACACGGAATCCTGCGCCGTCACCACCAGCGGGAAGTCGCGGCGGGTCGCGCCGGCTGGTGCGTCGATCGAGCCGTTGACCACGGTCTGCTGGACTTGAAACGGCGGATTGCCGCCGAGCGCCGTGTCGCGATTGATCATCGGCCGGTTGTAGAACAGGCCGACGCCGGTGCGAAACGCCGTCTTGTCGGTAATCGCGTAGGCGAGGCCGAGCCGCGGCTGAAACATGTCCCTGTGCGTCACCGCGAGACCAGCGGGCAGGTCGTGGCGGAGCCGATCGTAGCCGTCGTTCGCGTCCGGCGCGCCCGGCAGCACCATGCCGTTGAGCGGCACGCCACCGCCGATGACGAATCCGCTCGTGCGGTCCACCTGCTGCGCCCGCGACGGATCGTAGAACTGCGGATCGAACGACGCGAGATTGCCGTCGCGGCTGTACCATTGCGGCCAGAGCGAGTACCGCACGCCGGCTTCGATCGTGACCTTGCTGCCCGCCTTCCAGCTGTCCTGCGCGTAGACGTCGAACGCGGTGGCGACCCACGGCGTCGAGGCCTTCGCGCCGAACTCGTTGTAGTCGTTGAAATTCCCGAGCAGCGCGTTGGCCATCGCGACGCCGGTGGACTGCGGGTGCCCGGCGTCCAGGAAGCGCACTTCGCCGTTCTGATTGTTCGTCGCGCCCTGACTCGCGGTCGTGAACTGAATGTTGTCGTCTTGACCCGAGCGCTCGATCACGAAGCCGAACTTTGCCGTGTGATTCCCGATCACCTTCGTCAGGTTGTCGGACCAGGTGTAGACGAATCCTGCCCACGCGCCCGGATAGGCGTCCGCATCGAGCGTGCTGAGACCGGTGATCCGGATGGTTGGAATCTTGCCGGGCGCGAGCTTCGTGCCCGGGAACAGGTACGGGTAGGTGAGGCCGTAGGTCGCGCGATCGCACCGCGCACCGCAGTCCGGATCGAGATCGATGGTGCCGGTGCCGTCGGAGTTGAAGGCGAAGGTGAACTCGTTGAGCAACGTCGATGACAGCACGCTGTTCCAGCTGGCGGCGCCGAGCTTGTTCGGACGCGACCAGGCCCACTGCACACGATCGGTGCTGTTGACGAACGGGTCGTTGTACTTCCACGGCGTGTAGCCGATGCGCGCCGAGACGCGCTGAGCCGCGGCCGGCACGTAGTCGAACTTCACCGTATCCTTGCGGAGGTCTGAATGTCGCGGCTGGGTGCCGATCCAGTTCGACGTGCCCTGCTGGAAGCCGGGCGTCGGCAGCGGGTAGATATTCAGGAGTGCCAGTCCGTTCGGGCTGATTCGATTGGCAGGGATGACGTTGTTCGGGAACGGCACGCCGGTCAGCGGATCGACGATCGTGCGCACGCGGCCGAGGAAGGGGTTCGCCGGATTCAGCAGCTCGCTGAAATCGCCCTGCCGCATCGCCGCCGTCGGCACCGTGAGCGTGGACGTCGGCGTGTCGCGACGCCGGATCCATTCCTCGCCCCAGTAGAAGAACAGCTTGCTGCGGTCCCGGTTGAACCCGCCGGGCAACAGCACGGGCCCGCCGAAGTGGAAGCCCCACTGATTGAAGCTGTACGGATCGGGCCCGGTCGAGAGCCGTGGATCGCCGCTGCGGTTCCGTTGCCACTGATTCGCGTCGAGCGCGGCGTTGCGGTAATTCTCGAGGGCGTCGCCGTGAAACTGCTGCGTGCCGCTCTTGGTGACGAAGCGAATCTGGCCGCCGGAGGAACGCCCGTATTCCGCTCGGTAGTTCGCCGTCAGCACCTGCACCTCTTCGACGCTCTCGACGTCCTGCGCCCCGAGCATCGATCCCGAGGAGCGCGTCCGCGTCGCGACGGCGCCGTCAATCGTCACCAGGTACTCGTCGGCGCGCGAGCCGTTGATGCTGAAATTGCCGTTCGACACGCTGTCCGGATCGAACGTGCCGATCCTGTCGCCGCGGACGCCCGGCTTCAGCGACGCGATGTAGATCGGATTGCGCCCGTTGAGCGTCAGTTCCTGGATCTGCTTCGTTTCGATCGTCCGCGCGACCTGCGCGGTCGTCGTCTGCACGAAGCTCTGCGCGGCCGTCACCGTGATGGTCTCTTCGATGCTGCCAAGCTCGAGGTCGGCATCAACCGCGATCTGACTCGCCGCGGTGAGCCGGACGCCGGTCTTCAAGAATTTCTTGAAGCCCAACAGCTCGACCGTCACCGAGTAGTTGCCGACCGGAATGTCCGGCAGGACGTAGTAGCCGGTCGAGTTGGTCACAGTGCTTCGCTTGTTGCCCGTGGCCTCGTTGCCGATCGTCACAGTGGCGCCCGGCAGCGCCGCCTGCTGCGCGTCGCGAACGAATCCAGAGATTTGACCGGAGTCTATCTGGGCGACGGCGGGAACGGCTGAGGCGATCGCGAGGAGGACGAACAGAAGCGGAACTCGCATCGTTGTCTCCTTTCGGCCACGCGACGAGAGTGCGAATCTTGACGTCGCTGACGGCGCGATGTCAACGCCTGTCACGGCCTCAGCCTACGTTGAGATCCCTGACAGCGCGGCCGGCGGCGCGGAGGTTGGCGAGTGGCATTTCAGAGTACTTGCGCGACAGCAGGACGCCGTGCGCGCCGCCGTCGAACGCCGCCCTCACCGCCGCGTACACATCATCAGGCGTCGTCTTCTTCTCGTTCGGTCCTGTCGGGATGTCGATGTCGATTCCCGGCCAGATCTTCACCTTCGACGACACGCCGGCGACGGCGCGGCGCGTCTCGCGGCGCACGTAGTCGGCCGACAATCCTTCGTGCGGAATTCGATCG
>DATFWL010000457.1:0-5378 GCA_035259385.1 Vicinamibacterales bacterium
AACGTGAGATGCGGTAGCGCCTCGCGCAGGCTGTCGATCGATCGTTTGAGTTCGGGCGACGCGGTTTTGCTTCCCGCCATCAAGAGCGTCGGAACGGTCATCTTGCGGGCGCGAGCGGGATCGAATTGATACTGCGATAGCGCGCGGTCCTGTCGCACCGAGGTTTCGATGGTCGCCAGCAGGCCCGCCCACGACGGCCGCGCTCTCATCGCGGCGACTTCCTCGCGGGAAATCATCACGACTTCGCTCATGAACGTCATCAGCGCGCCCTCGCGATCACCGCTCCGCATCATCGCCTCCATGCGCGCCAGTATTGCCGAATGATCCGCTAAGCGGACCGGAGGTTCATAGAGCGCAAGTCTGGCGATCTTCGCAGTATGAAACGCCGCTTCGAAGGCGCAGACTGCGCCAAACGAGTGACCCAGCACGAATACCGGCCCCGGCTGCGCCGCGACGACGGCCACGACGTCTTCGACTTCCTTTTGGAGACTGTAAGGGAGCGTATCGCCGCTGGCGCCGTGCGCCCGTCGATCCATCGCGCAAACGCGGAACTGCGACACGAGCAGCGGGAAGAGCGGCGTCCATCGCGTGCGATCTCCGGTGCCGCCATGGACGATGACGAGCGATGGTCCCGCTCCGGCACACTCGATCGCGATCGGCGTACCGTCCGCCGACGCAACCGTCGATATCGACGTCAGCGCCTCAACCGCCGCCGCCACGATCCCGACGCACAACACTAAGACCGCGGTCGCCCGCATTGGCGCTCCTTTTCCGGTCGACGAGCGGCTGCCAGTGTAGCGCCTGCCACCGCTGGCACGTGTTTCAAAAGGAAGCGCGATCGCGATCAGCGCTTCGACCAGCGTCGGTGACTGGCAAGCCACCGGCGTCGGGCAGGTTCACGAGGCAGCCCGGAGCGATTCGATTCGCCGCCGCCAGCCCTCGACCCGGTTCCAACTCGCAAAAATGTGGTTCACCAGGTTTTCCGAGAGAAAACGCAGATCAGGCGGCGTCCGAACGGACAGCGTCGGCGGGCTTGTGCAACAGTTGTGCAACGGGCGAAGGACTCATCGAGACGATCCACTGCGGCGCGATTGCCACCTGGAACGAGATGGCCGTATGGCGGTTCGGGTGGCCCACAGGAACCCTTCATCGCCTAGCCGACCTTCCGTATAATCCAGGGCACTCTCAAAATTCAGGTGGCGCTCAGTCCCGGCATCCGCCTCGGCCCCTACGACATCCTCTCGCCACTCGGCGCAGGCGGCTTCGGCGAGGTCTACAAAGCGCGGGACACGCGCCTCGATCGCACGGTCGCCATCAAGATCCTGCCCTCGGCCGATCCCGAACTGAAAGCCCGCTTCGAACGCGAAGCCAAGGCAATCGCCGCGCTCACACATCCGCACATCTGCACGCTTTATGACGTGGGCCACCAGGACGGGACTGACTATCTCGTCATGGAGTATCTCGACGGCGAGACGCTCGACCAGAAGATCGCGCGAGGACGGATCAAGATTGAGGAGGCGCTGAAGATTGCGATCGAGATCGCCGACGCGCTTGATGCCGCGCACGGCGCCGGGATCGTGCATCGCGACTTGAAGCCCGCCAACGTCATGCTGACCAAGAGCGGCGTCAAACTGCTCGATTTCGGCCTGGCGAAGCTGCGACCTTCGCAGGTCGTGAGCGGGCTGTCAATGGCTGCGACCGCAGCGACGCCTCCGATCACGGCGCGCGGCAGCTTGCTCGGCACGCTTCACTACATGGCGCCGGAGCAGCTCGAAGGAAAAGAGGCCAATGCGCGCACCGACGTCTTTGCCTTCGGGGTCGTGGTGTACGAAATGGTCACGGGCAAAAGGGCATTCGACGCGAACAACCAGGCGAGCCTCATCAGTGCGATCTTGAAGGACACGCCACCGGCCGTTTCCAGGGTGCAACCGCTCGTACCTCCGGCGCTCGACCACGTGTTGTCACGAAGCTTCGCGAAGGATCCCGACGACCGATGGCGATCGGCGCACGACGTCATGCTGGAGCTGCAGTGGATTCGCGACACGTCAGACGCGCCGGGTCTGTCAGGTATGGCCGGCCACCAACCCGCTCAGCGGCACCTCCGCGCGACACTCGCCGCGGTCTGCGTGGTGCTCGTCGCCGCTCTTCCGCTCGCCATCGCTCACTTGAACGAAAGGGCCGTTCCGTCGCCATTGATTCGGTTTCTCGTCTATCCTCCCGAAGGATCCGTCGCCAACTCGATCGGCCGCGATGCGGGGCCGGTCGCCGTGTCGCCGGATGGCCGCCGATTGGCGTTCGTCGCGACCTCGCCGGACGGGACGAAGCGCATCTTCGTTCGAGCACTCGATCTGCCAGCAGCTCAAGGCCTCGCCGGCACCGAAGGCGCTTCTTACCCCTTCTGGTCTCCGGACAGTCAATCGCTGGGATTTTTCGCCGACGCCAAGCTCAAGAGAATTGACGTGACAGGCGGGCCGGTGCAGACGCTCGGCGATGCGCCGCTGGGGCGAGGCGGTACATGGAACCGCGATGGCGTCATTCTCTTTGCTCCCGGTCCCTATGATCCGCTGTACCGCGTTTCCTCCTCAGGCGGTGTCGCCGCGACGGTCACGACGATCGACGAGCGGGCGCACGAGTTGAGTCATAGGTGGCCCCAGTTCCTCCCCGATGGCCGCCACTTCTTGTACCTGGCATTCAGCACCATCCTCGGCGGCCCAGCGGCCGTTCACTCTCTCTATGTCGGGTCGCTCGACTCGACTCGCACGCAGATGCTGCAGCGGACCACGTCACGGACGACGTACGTTGCGCCTGGGTACCTGTTGTTCGTGCGCGATCGAGTGCTCTTCGCCGAGGCGTTCGACGCCAAACAGCTGACAATCACAGGTGAGCCGTTCGTTCTCGTCGAGCAAGTACAGCACTATCTGAATACCGCGAGCACGGTCGTGTCGGCGTCGGATAACGGTGTTCTGGCGTACGAGACGGCCTCAAATCCCGCGGTCTCCGAACTGGCGTGGTTCGATCGAACGGGCCGACTGATCGACCGAGTACCGCTTCCCGCAGGGGAATACGAGGATCCACGGCTCTCGCCGAAGGGGGACATGATCGTGATGAATCGGCAGGATTCGCAGACGGGGATCAGCAATATCTGGTTGCACGGGCCATCCCCGTCAACGTTGACACGGTTCACCTTCGAGCCGTCCTTCGATCACTACCCCAATTGGTCTCCGGACGGCGCTCGGATTGTGTTCGATTCGAATCGGAGCGGGCCGGCCGATATCTTCGTGAAACCCGTGGCAGGAGGCAGCGAGGAGCTTCTGCTGCCACATTCGAGCCAGGGGAAACAGCCCACCGACTGGTCACCCGACGGACGATTCATCATCTATCAGCAGCTCGACCCGAAAACGAAATGGGATTTGTGGATGCTGCCGCTGTCGGGCGACGGGAAGCCGGAGCCAGTGCTTCATACCGACTCGAACGAGATGAACGGGCAGTTATCGCCTGACGGGCGTTGGATGGCATATGCCTCAGACGAACTTGGGCGATGGGAAGTCTATGTCACGGCCTTTCCACATCCGAGCGGCAAGTGGCAAGTGTCTTCGGGTGGTGGTTCTCAGCCGCGCTGGCGCCGTGATGGAAGGGAAATGTTTTATCTGGGAGCCGACCGGAGGCTGATGGCCGCTGAAATCAGAGCTGGTCATGACTTCAGCGCGGGACCGGCTCTGCCCCTTTTTGAATCCCATGCGCGGTACACGGGCGATATGGTCTACGACGTCGCGCCTGACGGGCAACGATTCTTGGTGAACGTCGCGACGAGTCGGGCGGCCAATCCAATCACCATCGAGCTCAACTGGACGGCGGCGCTGAAGAAATGACCGCGCGTCTCGGCGTCCTTTAAAGGTCCGAGCAGAAGCGGGCCCAGTCCTGCCCCGGACGACTACTCGCCGATCAATTTCAGCACCTCCTCACACCTCTGGAAGCGCGCCCACCAGATCGCGTCGTTCCAGGCAGAGTTGCGCTTCAAACGAAGCGCCGGATCGTGCGCGATGAGCGCACGCACCGTCTCGACACGGCAGCCGCCAAACATCGGACGGTCGGGTCCATTGAGTGTGCCTGCTGACACCGCACGAGACAACGGCGTGGCTCCGTTTTCGCTTTCGACGCTCGGGTCTGCTCCGTGGGCGAGCAGCAATTTGAGGATGGCGGGATCGGTGTCGCCGGCCGCCAGGAACAGCGGCGTCAGGCTTCCGCCGGCGCTGCGGTTCAGGTCGGCTCCGCGATCAAGCAGAAGCCGAACGGCGCCAGGCTGCCGCTGGAGAATCGCGTGTTGCAGCGGCGTCGCGTCCCAGTTGTCTCCCGTGGATCCGGGCCGGTTCACGTCGGCGCCGGAATCGAGGAGGACGTTGATCGCGTCGACCGATCCGGACCGCGCCGCCCAGATCAGCGGCGTCCACGAGTCGCCACCTTCATCGGCTGTGTGGCCGTTGTCAAGAAGATGGCGAAGGGCGGCGACGTCGTTGCGGGCGGCGGCCTGGGCCAGCGGCGTTTCGGGACGCTGAGCGCAGGCGCCGGCGGCGAGCAGCGCAGCGCCGAGCCCAAGCAGGAGCAGGAAACGGTGCATGACGATCCCCAGGCGGCAGCTTATACAAATAGCTTTTCAATGTAAAGTAGCCCGGCAGACAAAGGCTGACGTTGCTTTCATGCCGTCTGGGCGCAAGCCACGATTGCGGCGCAAAACGCTGCTATCCGCACGTCCACTCCGTGCCCCATCGAGAAGAACAGCGCAAAGTACGCATCGCCCGCGAGCGAAAGGGCAGTGCCAGAATCGTCGACGCGTATTCCCGGGTACATGATTCAGTCGCGCCATCACACTGTCGAAGAACGCCCGCCTCTGTTCCGGTGTCCTGTACTTGCCGGAGCAAAGCGCCATGCCGCGATCTTTAGCGTCTTTATCGCGCCACCGCCGGTGAGTAGATCGAGCGAGCGCATTTGCAGTTCGTCTCGCAAAAGCAGTCCAGCCCAAATCACCAGTAGCGTGGTTAACACAACGAGTCCGGCACCGAGCGCCGCTCGAGTTCGCCGGCGAGAACTGCGCCGCCGCCCAAGTACGCGACGGCAACGAGGATGACCGCGAGGCCACCTGCCCCGAGTCGCAACACTTCATGTGGGTGCATCGATTAGTCACGACCGGTACCGCTCGTCCGAACGATGGCAGCACGGATATTCGATTTGTTCGTCGCCGCCGGGACGTCCGGCGGGAGTGAGGTCGAACAGCGTCCACAGCGGTTCGACCGTGCCGAGATGGCGTGGGTCCTGGCCGGGATCGCTCGGTGCGTAGATCAGCTCGCTCGCCCAGTGCAGGCGAATGACGCCATCGGGCCAAC
>DATFWL010000458.1:0-4022 GCA_035259385.1 Vicinamibacterales bacterium
CGAAATCGAGGTCGACAAGCTCCAGGTGGACCGCAAGATCCAGTCTCGCGTCAAGAAGCAGATGGAGAAGGCCCAGAAGGAGTACTACCTCAACGAGAAGATGAAGGCGATCCAGAAGGAGCTGGGCCGCAAGGACGAGAAAGGCAACGAGGTCGACGAGCTGAAGAAGAAGATCGAGCAGGCGAAGATGCCGAAGGACGTCGAGGAGAAGGCGATCCAGGAGCTGAAGCGCCTGGAAGCGATGCCGCCGATGTCCGCCGAGGCGACCGTCTCGCGCAACTACCTGGACTGGCTGATCGCGGTGCCGTGGCACAAGAAGAGCCGCGAGAGCCGGGATCTCAAGCGCGCCGAGGAGATCCTGAACGAGGATCACTACGGCCTCGAAAAAATCAAGGAACGCATCCTCGAGTTCCTCGCCGTCCGGGCGCTGGTCAAGAAGCCGAAGGCGACGATCCTCACCTTCTCGGGACCTCCCGGAGTCGGCAAGACGTCGCTGGCCAAGTCGATCGCCCGCGCGATGAACCGCCAGTTCGTGCGGCTCTCGCTCGGCGGGGTCCGCGACGAGGCCGAGATCCGCGGCCATCGCCGCACCTACATCGGCGCCTTCCCCGGCCAGATCGTGCAGATGATGAAGAAGGCCGGCACGCTGAACCCGGTGTTCCTGCTCGACGAAGTCGACAAGATGTCGATGGACTTCCGCGGCGACCCGTCGGCGGCGCTGCTCGAGGTGCTCGATCCCGAGCAGAACAACACCTTCCTCGATCACTACCTCGACGTCGAGTACGACCTGTCGAACGTGATGTTCATCTGCACGGCGAACGTGCTGCACACGATTCCGCAGGCGTTGCGCGACCGCATGGAGGTGCTCCAGCTCGCCGGCTACACCGAGCTCGAGAAGGTGCAGATCGCGCTGAAGTTCCTGGCGCCGAAGGCGATCGAGAACGTCGGTCTCACCAAGGACAACATCACCTTCAACGAAGAGGCGTTCACCACGATCATCCAGCGCTACACCCGCGAAGCCGGGGTCCGGAACCTCGAGCGCGAGATCTCGTCGGTCTGCCGCAAGGTGGCGCGCAAGGTCGTCGTCGAGGGGAAGAACTTCAAGGAGGAGATCGACTCCGAGAAGGTGACGCAGTATCTCGGCGTCCCGCGTTTCCGCAACACGATGGCGGAAGAGACCAACGAAATCGGCATCGCCACCGGTCTCGCCTGGACCGAGGTCGGCGGCGAGATTCTGGTGACGGAAGCGACGCTGATGCCGGGCAAGGGACACCTGACGCTGACCGGCAAGCTCGGCGACGTGATGCAGGAGTCGGCGCAGGCGGCGATGAGCTACGTCCGCTCGAAGGCCGAGGAGTTCGGGATTCAGAAGGATTTCAACAAGCGGACCGACGTCCACGTGCACGTGCCGGAAGGCGCGATTCCGAAGGACGGGCCGTCGGCGGGCATCACGCTCGCGACCGCGCTCGTCTCGGCGCTCTCGCGCAATCCGATCCGCAAGGACGTCGCGATGACGGGTGAGATCACGCTGCGCGGCAAGGTGCTGCCGATCGGCGGCGTGAAGGAGAAGGTTCTCGCCGCGCACCGCGCCGGCATCAAGAACCTGATCCTGCCGAAGGACAACGAAAAAGACCTCGCGGACATTCCCAAGAACGTGCTGGATACGTTGAACGTCTACATGGTCCAGACGATGGACGAGGTCCTGAAGATCGCGCTGGCCGAGCCGCTGGCGGGCCGTCTGCCCGCGGAAGCGCAGGCGGAGCCTGTCGATATCGTCGACGACACGATTACCCACTGAAGATAGTCGCTGAGTTCGTGAGCAGCGCCGCCGCGGCAGAGGGCCTGCCGCGGGACGGCGTGTCGGAAATCGCGCTGGTCGGGCGATCGAACGTCGGCAAATCGAGCCTGATCAACGCGCTGGTCCGGCAGCGTGTCGCACGCACCAGCGCCGCGCCGGGCAAGACGCGGCTCGCCAACGTCTACCGGGTGACGCGCGGTGGCGGCGCACCGTTGTATCTGGTGGATCTCCCCGGCTACGGCTATGCGCGCGGAGATCGCGGGGACATCGACGCGGCGATACGCGGTTTTTTTGGTCGGGTGGGTCAGGTGGGCCGGGTGGATCGGGTGGGTCGGACCGGGGTGGTATCCGACGTACCCGACTCACCCGACCTACCTGACTTACCCGGCCTGCCGGACCTCGCCGCGCTGCTCCTCGTGGACGCGCGGCATCCGGGCCTGGACAGCGATGTCGCCGCCTGGCGCTGGCTGGAGCGCACCGTCGATCAGTGCGCGGTGGCGGCGACCAAGATCGACAAACTCGCGCGCGGCGAACGGATCCGCGCGCTGAGGGCATGTGAATCCGTGCTGGAAACTTCCGTGCTGCCGGTATCGGCGGTCACGGGCGAAGGACTGGACGAACTGTGGAAACTGATCGAACGACTACCGACCAACCGGCCACCCCGGCCCCGCAACAGCAGCAGCCGCCGGCTCCCAAAGGCAACGGCCACGCCGCCACGCCCCCACCGGAAAAGCTAGAGCTCTCGACGCTCAAGGACATGAGCGTCGGTGCGCTGACCCGGATCGCGAAAGGGCTCGACGTGCCGGGGGCGACCGGCATGCGGAAGCAGGAGCTGATCTTCGAGATCCTGAAGGCGCGCGCCGAGAAGAGCGGCCTGATCTTTTCCGAGGGCGTGCTCGAAGTGCTGCCGGACGGGTTCGGCTTCCTGCGGGCGCCCGACTACAACTACCTGCCGGGGCCGGACGACATCTATGTGTCGCCGTCGCAGATCCGCAAGTTCGACCTCCACACCGGCGACACCGTCTCCGGGCAGATCCGTCCCCCGAAGGACGGCGAGCGCTACTTCGCGCTGATCAAGGTCGAAGCGGTGAACTTCGAGCCGCCGGAGCGCGCGCGCGAGAAGGTGTTCTTCGAGAACCTCACGCCGCTCTATCCGCAGTCGAAGATCGCGCTCGAGACCGAAGCCGAAAACCTGTCGGCCCGCGTCCTCGACATGATGGTCCCGATCGGCAAGGGTCAGCGCGGCCTGATCGTCGCGCCGCCGCGGACCGGCAAGACGATGCTGCTGCAGAACATCGCCAACAGCATCACCCACAACCATCCCGAGGTCTACCTGATCGTGCTGTTGATCGACGAGCGGCCGGAAGAAGTCACCGACATGCAGCGATCGGTCCGCGGCGAGGTGATCTCCTCGACCTTCGACGAGCCCGCGCAGCGGCACGTGCAGGTCGCGGAGATGGTGATCGAGAAGGCGAAGCGCCTGGTCGAGCACAAGAAGGACGTCGTGATCCTGCTCGACTCGATCACCCGCCTGGCGCGCGCCTACAACACGATCGTGCCGCCGTCGGGGAAGGTGCTGTCGGGCGGCGTCGACAGCAACGCGCTGCAGCGGCCGAAGCGCTTCTTCGGCGCCGCGCGCAACATCGAAGAAGGCGGCTCGCTCACGATCATGGCGACGGCGCTGGTCGACACCGGCTCGCGCATGGACGAAGTGATCTTCGAGGAGTTCAAGGGCACCGGCAACCTCGAGATTCACCTCGATCGCAAGCTGACCGACCGCCGCGTGTTCCCGTCGATCGACATCCAGAAGAGCGGCACGCGGAAGGAGGAGCTGCTGATTCCGAAGGAGGAGCTCAACCGCGTGTGGGTCCTGCGCAAGGTGCTCACGCCGCTGTCGCCGGTCGAGGCAATGGAGCTGCTGCTGTCGCGGATGGCCAAAACCAAGACCAACCAGGATTTCCTGGCCTCGATGAGCAACGGCAAAGGCTAGGCGGAGATCGCACAATTAAGAATTGAGAATTTAGAATTGAGAATTCGTGGAGCCGCGCGATTCGCGTCGCGCGGCTTTTTTGTTTCACGAATTCTTAGAGTGCGTTGCAAAATTAGCTCAAGGCGGGTCCTGTCCGCGAACAGCCCCACCGGGTGCTCGCCAGAAAAGCACTGGTCACGGCCCACGGCTCCGCGCCCGGCGGGGCGGCCCCGTTCGCGGCCACCCGCGAGCGAG
>DATFWL010000459.1:0-20728 GCA_035259385.1 Vicinamibacterales bacterium
GATCATCGCCGACGCGATGGACAAGGTCGGAAAGGACGGCGTGATCACCGTCGAGGAGGCGCGGACGCTCGAGACCTCGCTCGACGTGGTCGAGGGCATGCAGTTCGACCGCGGCTACCTGTCGCCCTACTTCGTCACCGACCCGGAGCGCATGGAAGTGGTGCTCGAGAACCCGGTGATCCTGATCCACGAGAAGAAGATCAGCTCGATGAAGGACCTGCTGCCGGTCCTCGAGCAGGTGGCGCGGCTCGGCCGTCCGCTGCTGATCATCGCCGAGGACATCGAGGGTGAGGCGCTGGCGACGCTCGTCGTCAACAAGCTGCGCGGCACGCTGCAGGCCGCCGCGGTGAAGGCGCCGGGCTTCGGCGATCGCCGCAAGGCGATGCTCGAGGACATCGCGATTCTCACCAACGGACGCGCGATCACCGAGGACCTCGGCATCAAGCTCGAGTCGATCAAGCTCGACGACCTCGGCAAGGCCAAGAAGGTCACGATCGACAAGGACAACACCACGATCGTGGAGGGCGCGGGTGCGTCGCAGGCCATCGAAGGGCGCGTGAAGCAGATCCGGACCCAGATCGACGACACCACGTCGGAATACGACCGCGAGAAGCTGCAGGAGCGGCTGGCAAAGCTGGTCGGCGGCGTGGCCGTGATCAAGGTCGGCGCGGCCACCGAGACCGAGATGAAGGAGAAGAAGGCGCGCGTCGAGGACGCCATGCACGCCACCAAGGCGGCGGTCGAGGAAGGGATCGTGCCGGGCGGCGGCGTCGCGCTGATCCGCGCCGGCCGCGTGCTCGAGAACATGAACCTTGCCGGCGATCAGCAGATCGGCGTGAACATCGTGAAACGCGCGATCGAGGAGCCGATGCGCTGGATTGCGACCAACGCTGGCCACGAGGGCTCGATCGTCGTCCAGAAGGTGCGCGAGATGCGCGACGCGGAAGGGTTCAACGCGCTCACCGACACCTACGAGGATCTCGTGAAGGCGGGCGTCATCGATCCCGCGAAGGTCGTGCGCTCGGCGCTGCAGAACTCCTCGTCGATCGCGTCGCTGCTCCTCACCACCGAAGCCCTGATCTCCGAAATCCCGGAGGAAAAGAAGGACGCCCCCGCAATGCCGGGCGGCGGTGGCATGGGCGGAATGTACTGAGGTCGACGAATTAAGAATTTGGAATTTGGAATTAAGAATTCGTGATCGAATTCAAAAGGCCCGGAAGCTGACGCTTCCGGGCCTTATTTTTTTCGACCTACCTGACCTACCCGGGCCTGCCTGACCTACGCGACCCCTACCGCAGCGTGAACGTCAGCTCGATCGTGATGAGCACCGGCACCGGCTCTCCCATTCGCGTGCCCGGCGCGAAGCGCCATTGACGCGCGGCAACGACCGCCTGCTGGTCGAGGCCGAACGTCGAGTCGAGCGATCGAATCACCTGCACGTCGCCAATCGTGCCGTCCGGCTTCACGACGCACTCGAGCAGCACGGTCCCCTGCACCTTGGCGCGCATCGCGTCGGACGTGTACTGCGGCTTCACTTCGCGCAAGACGCGCGGCAGCGTGACGCCGTTGCCGGGCCGATAGACGCCTCCGCCGGTGCCGCCGCCGCTGCCGGGGCCGAGGCCCGAACCGGTGCCAGGACCGACGCCGGTGCCGCTGCCGGTGCCCGCGCCGCCGCCGGTCCCCGATCCCTGTGAAAGCGTCGGCGGGCCAGGAGGCGCCTCGATCGCGCCGGGCAGCGAGTCCTGCGCCGCGGCAAGCGTCTTCGCCGGAATATTCAGCTGCTCGATCGGATCCGGTTCCTTCTTCACCTGCTTCATTTCGAGCGAGGGCGGCTTCTCGACGGGAACCGTGATCTTGTCCTTGCCCGGCAGCTCTGCCTTACGCGGCGGTTCCTTCATTCTGTTGCCGCCGCCACCACCGCCGCCGCCCGGCCCTGGCTCATTCAGCCAGATGATGTTGGCGTTGGGCTGCTGAGGGAGAAGCGCCGGGGTGATCCCGGCCGTCGAGCTGCTGCGGATGAGGAAGATGATGAACACGCCGAACGCGAGATGCCACACGAAGGACGCGACCGCCGCTGGCGCGATCCGTTTCTGCGCTTGCTCGAACAGAAACGGGATCTCGGCGGGGTGCTGCCCTTCCACGTGAAAGGACAGATGCCCGGCAGACTCGTTCACGCGGACATCTGCTGTCGGTGCGGGGTCAGCCATCGGGAATGCCAGAGGGTTGCTCGTCGAGATATTGTCGCGCACCAGTCTCTCGGGCCGCAACTGCAAAAGAAATGCCTCAGCAAAGCGACCTGTTTGCTTAGGACGCAGCGGCTCGAGTCACGGCTGGTGTCCGCAACTCGAAACCCGGATACCGACAACGCTAGACGCGTCCCGTCCAGGCCCCGATCGCGGCGTTACCGCCGCCGTATGAATGCAGCAGGGCGAGCGCGTCCGCGGCTCGCGGCTCGCTGCGAATCGCGACGAGAATGCCGCCGCGTCCGGCGAGCGCCTCGAAGATGCGCGCATCGTGCGCCTGAAACCCGACACGCCGCATCGTGCCGGCGAGCCCGAGCTTCGCGAGGTCGCGCGCGCTGCCCTGCAGCGCCTCGACGAGCGGACCGCGCGCGACAATCGTCCCGATGCCGGCGATGTCCATCCGCTCTCCCGCGGCGCCCACGGTCTTTTCAATGAGAGCCGCGGCCTCGGGCGTGTCTTTCGCGAGGATCGTCAACATGTCCGGGCCGAACCCAGCTCGCGTCAACGCGCCGAGGCCCTTGGTAGCCCACGCGATATCCTGAAATACCCCGACCGTGAATCGCGCCGCGTCGACGTCGACCATCGCGGTAATGTATCACGCGGGGGTTCGGCGTTCGGGGTTCGCGGTTCTGGGTTTCTGGGTTCTGGGTTCTGGGTTCTTGTGATTGACGTAGCGATTGTTGGTGCGGGGCCGGCGGGCGCGCGAGCGGCGTATCTGCTTGCTCGGGCCGGGGCGCGGGTTACGATTTTCGATGCGTCGCATCCGCGCGAGAAGCCGTGCGGCGGCGGCGTCACCGGGCGCGCGCTGAGCCTCGTCGGCGACGCGATCGATGCCGGCGCCTTGCCGCGGACCGTGATTCGCCGGGCGCGATTCGCGGCGGACGCGTTCGTCTCGCTCGAAGACTCCGGTCCGGGTAGCGCGCTCGTGGTCGCGAGCCGCGCGGCGTTCGACGCGGCGCTCCTCGATGCCGCAATCGGCGCCGGCGCACATCTCGTCCGGGCGCGAGTCACCGACGTCGTCGTCCGACGAGACTCGGTCGCGATCGATACCGTCATCGGCCGCGCGACGGCTGATTTCGTCGTCGGTGCCGACGGCGTCAACAGCCTCGTCCGCCGCCGGCTCGTCTCGCCGTTCCGACGCGATCAGCTCTCGATCGCGACCGGTTTCTTCGCGCACGGCGCGACCGGCGACGAGATTGCCATCCAGTTCACGACGCAGCCGCCGGGGTACATCTGGTCCTTCCCGCGTCCGGATCACCTGGCGATCGGCATCTGCGCGGAGGCGGACGCGGGCGTCGGCGCGGCCGCGCTGCGCGCGCGCACCGCCGAATGGATCGACGCGGCGGCGCTCGCGGATGGCGCGCGCCTCGCGCCGTACGCGTGGCCGATACCGTCGTTGTCGGTTGGCGACTTCGACAGGCTGCCGCTCGCCGGCGAGCGGTGGGCGCTCGTCGGCGACGCCGCGGGCCTCGTCGATCCGATCACGCGTGAAGGCATTTTCTTCGCGCTCGCGTCGGGAGGGTGGATTGCCGACGTGCTGTCGAGCGGCCGCTACGCGTTGACCGCCTACGTCCAGCAGGTCGGCGACGAGGCGCTCGCCGAACTGCGGCGCGCGGCGCTCCTCAAGGCCGGCTTCTTCCGGCCAGCGTTCATCGATCTGCTGCTGAACGCCCTGCGGAGCAGCGCGGCCGTCCGGGCAGTGATGGCCGATCTCGTCGCCGGACGGCAAAGCTACGCACACCTGAAGTGGCGGCTCGTAAAGACTCTCGAAATGGGGCTTGCGTGGCGGGCGCTCACCACCTAACGGTGGTACAATTCTGCCCCGAGGAGTGCAGCATGGGCCGTATTGGAATGCCAGAACTGCTCATCATTCTGGCCATCGTGATCGTGATTTTCGGCGCGAACCGGCTGCCCGGCCTCGGCCGCGGAATCGGCAGCGCCATCAGGAATTTCAAGGACGAGATGGGTTCCGACAAGGACAAGGACAAGGACGACGCCGAGAAAGACCGCAAGGCGTCATAGCACCACGCGCGTTTCGCCCGTCCGGCGCGTCACGCGCTCGCGATCCAGGTACTCGAGCAGAGGGATCGCGAACTTGCGCGTGACGCCGAACCGTTCCTTGAACATCGCGACGTCAATCTTTGCGGCACCCGCCTCGGCGCCTTTCAGCCCGATGACGTCCGACTTCAGCTGCTTCAGCGCCTCGTCGTGAAACAGCAGTACGTCGACCTTCACCAGCACCTTCTGACGCTGTAACAGTTTCACCACACGATCGGCGACGTCCGCCGACACACCGGCGATCGCTCCGGCCGCCGCCAGGTCGGGCGGCTTCAGCCCGGCTTCCCGAAACGCCCGCTCGATCGCCGTCCGCGCGCGATCCTCCTCGGGCGTCAGCGCGAGCTTGTGGGTCGCCAGCGCCACGCGGTCGCGCACGATGATCCGGTTTGCACCCGCCAGCTCGTCGAGCGCGACGTCGAACACCGACGGATTGCCGCGTGCGAACACCCGCTCGCGCAACGCCTCGCGGGGGATGCCGTCCGACATCGGCTGCGCGCGATGATGCTCGCCGACTTCCGCCAGCACGGCATCCTTCAAGCGCGTGAAGACGGCGGCGGCGACAAGGGAATCGCCCGCTCGGACGGCCTTCCGCGCGGCGACGAGGGCGCTGACGCGCGCCGCGACCTCGCCAGATTCGACGCCGGCACGCGACACGACCGCATCGAGCGGCAGTCCTGCCGGGCCGGCCTCGTCGAGCATCGCAGCCAGGGCGAGTTGATCGGCGGCAGCCGCGTCTCCGGCCGACGGATCGAAATCGAGCTGCCGGAGCCGCTCGACTGCGGCGACCGACCGAATCGCGGTCCGAGGCGGCCTCGGATCGAGAATCAATCCGCCGGCGATCGTGATCGGCGGTGAGTAGGCGCGCAGGATGTAGCGATCGCCACGAGCGAGCACCGCCGGCGACTCGAGCCGCAGCCGCACGTACCCGCGTGAGCCGGGCTGCAGCGTCAGCCCGCCCGCGACGGCCGGCGTCCCGCGGGGCCGTCGCGGCGGCGGCGGCGCCGGCGCCTCCTCCTCCGGCGGCCTGATCAGCGCGACGCGGCCGATGATTTCCGCCGTGCCCTGGTGGAAACGCACGCGGGCACCATGTTTCAGCGGCTTCGCGTCGGGGAGCAGCTCGAGCGTCGCATCCGCGAGGCGCGTCTGTTCGAACGCGCCCGGTGTGACCAGCGCCTGGCCCCGGTGGACCTCGTCGACTTCGACGCCGGTGAGATTCACGGCCGCCCGCTGGCCGGCGGCGGCGGCGCGCTGCTTCTCACCGTGCACCTGGACGCCGCGGACCTTGACGCGCCGCTCGCCGGGCGCGATCAGCAGCTCATCGTCGACGGCGACGCGTCCCGATACGAGCGTGCCGGTGATGACGGTGCCGAATCCCTTCATCGAGAAGACCCGATCGATAGGGAGCCGCGTTCCACCGCGATGGCCGCGTGCGTCCGCCGCGCGGCTCACGCCGGCCAGCGCCGCGCGAAGCGCGTCGACGCCGTCGCCGGTTTTCGCCGAGACGGGCACGACCGGCGCACCGTCGAGGAACGATCCGGCGACGAGTTCACGCACTTCGAGGCGCGCGAGCTCCAGCATGTCGGGATCCGCGAGGTCGGCCTTGGTGAGGGCGACGAGGCCGGCCGGGATGCGCAGCAGCCGGCAGATGTCGAAATGCTCGCGGGTCTGCGGCATCACCGACTCGTCGGCGGCAACGACGAGCACGACCATGTCGATCCCGCCGACGCCCGCCAGCATGTTCTTGACGAACCGTTCGTGGCCCGGAACGTCCACGAACGCGAAATTGGTCCCCTCGATCACCTGGTGCGCGAATCCGAGATCGATGGTGATCCCGCGCGCCTTCTCTTCCTTCAGCCGATCGGGGTCGGTCCCGGTCAGCGCCTGCACGAGCGCGCTCTTCCCGTGATCGATATGTCCTGCGGTGCCGACGACTACGGATCGCGTCATGGCTGATGGCTAATGGCTGATGGCTGATGGCTATGGTTGATGGATGATGGCTGCCCGAGCGCGCCTAACCATAAACCATAAACCATTTGCCATCAGCCATCAGCCATCAGCCATTGACAGGACTCACTCACCGCTGCCGGCGCAGCTGGCGCTCGCGGCGGCCGGGCCGCTGTTTACGCTTCTTTTCGAACTTGGGTTGCGCTCTCGTCCGCCGCGGACCACGTTCGCCTTCGCGAACCCGCTCGAGGATCTCCACCAGGCCGAGATCGACCTGTCGCAGCTCCATGTTCACGCGGATCACCTGCACCTTCACCTTGTCGCCGAGCCGATAGACCTTGTGCGTGTTCTCGCCGCGCAGCAGGTGCGCACCTTCGACGAACCGGTAGTAGTCGTCGGCCATCGTCGACACGTGGACCATGCCCTCGACGAAGTGCTCGATCAGCTCGATGAACAGTCCAAACGCGGCGACGCCGGTGACGTAGCCCTCGAACTCATCGCCGACCTTGTCGGCCATGAACTTCACTTTCTTCCACTGCACCAGCTCGCGCTCGGCGTCTTCCGCGCGGCGCTCCATGTCGGAGGTGTGGCGGGCGACCTCCGGCAGTTCCTCGATCCACTCTTCCCGCGCCTCGTCCGACAAGGTGCGATGGCGGGCGGTGCGCAGCGCGCGGTGGACGACGAGATCGGGATAGCGGCGGATCGGCGAGGTGAAGTGCGTGTAGCTGGGCGAGGCGAGGCCGAAGTGCCCCATGTTCTGCGGGGCGTAGCGCGCCTTCTGCATGGTCCGCAGCATGACCATCGCGATCGGCTTCTCCTCCGGCTTGCCGTCGAGTTTTTCGAGCAGCTTCTGAAAGTGACGCGGCCGCAGCGCGTTGGCCGGCGCGGCGAGGCTGTAGCCGAAACCCGAGATGAACTCCTCGAACTTCGCCACCTTGAGGATGTCCGGTTCCTCGTGGATGCGATAGAGGGTCGGCGCCTCCTGCGATTCGAGATAGGTCGCCACCGTCTCGTTGGCGAGCAGCATGAATTCCTCGATGATCCGGTGCGCGACGTTGCGCTGCAGCGCGATGATCGCTTCGACCACGCCGCCTTCGTCGATGATCACCTCGGCCTCGTTGAGATCGAAGTCGATCGATCCGCGGCGGCGCCGCGCGTCGTTGAGAATCTGGAACAGCTCGCGCATCTGCTCGAACATCGGCACCAGCGGCGCGTACCGCTTCAGCAGCGCCGGATCGCGATCGGTGAGGATGCCGTTCACGGCGGTGTAGGTCATCCGCTCGTTGCTGTTGATGACGCCGTCGTGGAACTCGTAACGGACCACCTGGCCACGCCGATCGACCTCCATGAAGCACGATTGAACCAGTCGATCGACGTGCGGGTTCAGGCTGCACAGTCCGGTGGCGAGCTCGGCCGGGAACATGTGCACCGCCCGCTCGGGAAAGTACACCGAGGTGCCGCGCTCGTAGGCTTCGCGGTCGAGCGCGCTCCCCTCCTGCACGTAGTGCGAGACGTCGGCGATATGCACGCCGAGCCAGAAGTTGCCGGTGGGCAACTTCTCGAGCGTGATCGCATCGTCGAAATCGCGCGCGTGCTCGCCGTCGATGGTGACCGTGGGCAGTCCGCGGAAGTCCGTACGCGCGCGCAGATCGCGTTCCGCGACGATGGTCCCCATGCGAACGGCTTCGGCGACAGCCTCGTCGGAGTGCTGGTCGGGTATGCCGTACTTGCGGATGATGATCTCGGTGTCGACGCCCGGCGCATCGATGTCGCCGAGGACCTCGGCGACGTGGCCGATCGCGCCGCGCGTCGCCGTCGGCCAGCGCGTCAGCTCGACGACCACCATCTCGCCCGGCGACGCGCCGCGTTCCTGTCCGGGCGGCACGACGATGTCCATCAACACGCGGCGATCGAACGGGGCGACGTAGCCCATGCCGTTCTCATCGCGGTCGTAGCGGCCGACGATGGAGGTGTGGCTGCGTTCGAGGATGCGGATGACGCGGCCCTCGGCGCGGCCGCCTTCCTTGATCCGCTCGATGCGCACGACGACGCGGTCGCCGTGCATCGCTTCGTTCAGCAGCGGCCCTGAGATGTAGATGTCGCCGCCGCCGTCGAGCGGACGCTCCGGCGTGACGAAGCCGTAGCCGGCCGGGTGCGTCTGCAGCCGGCCGACGTACAGATCCATCTTTTCCGGCAGACCGAAGCGTTGTCCGCGAATCTGAATGAGATCGCCGGAGGAGACGAGCGATGTGATGTGGCGCTTGAAGGTGGTGCGCTCCTCGCGCGGAACCTTGAGAACTTGCAGCAGCTCGCGCATGCCGGCCGGGTGGTGCACCCGCTCGCGCATGAGATCGAGCACGTGATCGCGTGAAAACATCCTGAATTCAGGCTAACAGAATTACCTGGAGGTCGCCGACGTTGGTCCCTGTGGGACCGGTGCGCACGAGGTCACCGAGCGGGTCGAAAAACGCGTACGAATTGTTGTCGGCGAGAAACTGACTGGGGTTGAGCTGCGCGCGACGGGCGCGCGGCAGCGTGGTCGAATCGGCGACGGCGCCGGCCGCGTCGGTCGGGCCGTCGATCCCGTCGGTGCCGACGCTCGCGAGCACCGCCTCGCCGCCCGTGTGCGCGAGCGGCTCCGCCGCGGCGAGCGCGAACTCCTGGTTGCGGCCGCCGCGGCCGTGGCCGGTGACGCGCACGGTCGTCTCGCCGCTCGACACGATGCACGCAGGACGCCGAACGTCCGCGGCCCGCGCCACGACGGCGCGGACGTGAGCCACGGCGGCATCACGAGCCTCGCCGACGATCGGATCGTCGATCCGTACCACTTCGTAGCCGAGCGACGAGGCGCGCGCCACCGCTCCCGCCATCGCGTCGCGGCGGCCGCCAATCACCTGAATCGACGATCGCGTGGCGCCGGCGCCGCCGGGCTTCGGCGTCTCTGGTATTTCGCCGTGGATGCCGCGATCGAGCCGCGCGACGACCGCTGCCGGATAGGCACCGGCCCCGCCGTAGCGATCGATCAGCCGCCGCGCATCCTCGAACGTCGAGGCATCAGGGACCGTCGGGCCCGACGCAATCACGCTGACGTCGTCGCCAACGACATCGGAAATGACGTAGGTGCGAACCTGTCGGCCGCCGGCGCGTTGCGCGAGCCAGCCGCCTTTGATGGCCGAGAGATGCTTGCGAACCGTGTTGAGCGCGTGAATGTCTGCGCCGGCGCGCAGCAGTTGCGAGGTCGTCCGCCGTTTGTCGTCGAGCGTCATCCCGTCGGCAGGAACAGCCATCAGCGCCGACGCGCCGCCCGAGAGCAGCACGAGCAGCGTGGCGTGGTCGCCGAGCGATTCAGCGATTTCGAGGGCGCGTCGGCCGGCGCGCTCGCTGGCTGCGTCGGGAATTGGGTGACCGCCGGCAATCGCTTCGAAATCGCCGAACGTCTCGGCCGACGGCCCGACGATCAAACCCGAGCGCAGCCGCTCGCCCAGCACGTGCGCGGCACCAGAGGCCATGGCCCTCGCTGCCTTGCCCGCGGCGACACAGCGATACTCCTCGCGAGGAGGGACATCGACGAGCGCGCGGCTCGTGAGCGTTGCCGCATCGCACGCAGCGATGCCAGCCCGGACGATGTCCAGGAGATGCTGGCGAAGCTGGGCGTGAGAGAGCGTCAGTGGGTGTGTTTGGGATCGGACCAGGAGGAGAGCCCGGTCACGACATCGAATTGCTTCAGGAGCGAGCCGATCAACTGAGGAGCGTTTTCTTGAGTGGCGAGCTGTTCGAGCTTGTTGATGATCTTCGAAAGGGCGGCCTCGACATCGGTGATGGCGCTTTCCGAGTAGTAGGCCCGCTGCTGTTGCAGGCAGCGTTGGTGTTTGAGGAATTCTTCCTTGTAGAACTCTGTGATCGGGTGCTGCGCGCTGATCGGCCTCGAATCGGGAACGAAGCGTGGCATGCAGGTCCTCGAGATGAACTGTCGATCGATGGATCCAGTGTAATCGGCGCACAAAACGCCTGTCAAGATTCCGTAACGGCCTACCGGTTCCACGCGGCAACGAGTCCGCCGAGGCAGCCGACCGCCATCCCGCCGAGGACCAGCAGCACGCAGAGCTCGACCGGCAGAAACTCGATCGACGACACGTTCAAGGCCGCGGCAAGCGGGACGAAGTAGCGGGCTCGCAGGGCGAGAAACCCCGCGCCCAGCACGGCCAGCGCGACCAGCGCGCCGGCCCCGCCCTGAAGCACGCCTTCCATGACGAACGGTCCTCGAATGTACGCCTGCGGCGCACCGACGAGCTGCATAATGTCGAGTTCCTCGCGCCTCGCGTACAGCGCGAGCCTCACGACGTTCGCGACCGTGAGGGCTGCGGCGATCGTGAGCACCGAGCCGAGCAGGAATCCGACGCCGCGGATCACGCGGATTGCCGACAGCAGCCGGTCGAGCCACTGGCGGTCGTAGCGGACGTCGGCGACGCCAGGCAGCTGCTGCAGGCGCGCCGCCAGGCTGTCCACGCCTGCGCCCGACTCAGAGGCGGGACGGAGCCGCACCTCGAACGACGCCGGCAGCGGATTGCCGCCGACGCTGTCGAGCGCGGGCGACAGGTCGGCGAACGTCTGCTTGAATCGCGCGAGCGCATCGGACTTCGATATGTACTCGTGCGCGGCGACGAGATCGTCGGGGCGCAGCGCCGCCTCGATCGCGGCGCGCTCCGCCGGCGTGATCTCGTCCTTCAAGTACACCGACATCTCCGCGGCCCGGCTCCATTCGCTTCCGAGCCGATCGAGGTTGGCGGTCACGAGCAGAAACCCGCCGAGCACGAACAGCGCGAGCGCGATCGTCAGCGTCGACAAGACGCCGGCCTGCCTGCCCCGCCACAGGCTCAGCGCCGCCTCTTCGATGGCATAGCGCAGCGCCCGCATCTCAGGTGACCTCGACGACGCGGCCGTGATCGAGCGTGAGGGCGCGCCGGCCGACGCGCCGAATCAGCTCACGATCGTGGGTCGCGACGACAACGGTCGTGCCGCGCGCGTTGATCTCGCGAAACAGGTTCATGATCTCGAGCGAGAGGTCCGGGTCGAGGTTGCCGGTCGGTTCGTCCGCGAGCACCAGCTGCGGGTCGTTGACCAGGGCGCGCGCAATCGCGATGCGCTGCTGCTCGCCGCCGGAGAGCTCCTCCGGATACGCGTTCATCCGGTGCTGCAGGCCCACCCACTTCAGCACCTGAAACGTCTTGCGCTGCTGGGTGGCGAGCGGCAGTCCGAGCACGCGCATCACGAACGCGACGTTCTGGAAGACCGTGAAGCGGGTGATGAGGCGGAAGTCCTGGAAGACGAAGCCGACGCTGCGGCGGTAGGTCTGCACCTGCGCCGGACGGAGCGCCTTCAGGTCCCGGCCGAGCACCTTGAGCTCGCCCTCCGTCGGCAGATCCTCGCGCAGCAGCAGGCGCAGGAACGTCGACTTGCCGGCGCCGCTCGGCCCGGTGAGAAAAACGAATTCGCCCTTGTCGACGCTGAGACTGAGGTCGCGCAGCGCGTACACGCCGCGGCTGTACAACTTGGACAGGTGAGAGGCTTCTATCAACGCGTTCCGTGCAAGAGGATAACACGCGGTCGCTCGGCGCCTTTCGCGCGGCTCCCGCCAATGTCCGAGGGCCGTCTCCGGGGTCAGCCGGATCCCAGCGCTTTCTGCAGCAGCTCGTTGACGCGCTTCGGATTCGCCTTGCCTTTCGCGGCTCTCATCACCTGCCCGACGAGGAACCCGAAGGTCGACGCCTTGCCGGCGCGATACTGCGCGACGGCGTCGGCGTTGGCGGCGACGACCTGGCCGATGAGCGCCGCGATGTGTCCTTCGTCGTCGATCTGCGAAAGGCCTTCGGCCTCGACGATCGCCGCGGCCGTGCGATCGCTGGCGTACATTTTCTCGAACACGTCCTTGGCCATCGAGCCGCTGATCGTGCCCGTGTCGATCAGCATCAGCAGGCCGGCGAGCCGTTCCGCCGTCAGCGGCGACGCCGAGACGTCAGTGCCTTGCTCTTTCAGCTTGCGCGCCAGCTCGCCCATGATCCAGTTGCTGGCCGCCTTGGCGGCCGCTCCCGCCGCGACCACCGATTCGAAATAGTCGGCAAGGGCGCGCGACTGCGTCAGGTGGTTCGCGTCGTAGTCGGGCAGCGCGTACTGAACGGCGAGCCGCTTACGCCGGGCCGCTGGCAGCTCGGGCATCGCCGACCGAATGCCGGCGATCCGCGCCGCGTCGACGATCACCGCCGGCAGATCGGGATCCGGAAAGTACCGGTAGTCGTGCGCCTCTTCCTTGGTGCGCATCGACACGGTGCGGCCGGCGGCGGCGTCCCACAGCCGCGTCTCCTGGACCACGTGGCCGCCCTCGCCGACGATCTCGATCTGCCGCTCGATCTCGTGTTCGAGCGCCTTCTCAAGAAACCGGAACGAGTTGAGGTTTTTCACCTCGGCCTTCGTGCCGAGCGCCTGTTCACCAGCCCGGCGGACCGAGACGTTGGCGTCGCAGCGGAGGCTGCCCTCCTCCATGTTGCCGTCGTTGACGCCCAGCCATACCAGCACCTCGCGCAGCCGCGTGAAAAAATCGGCAGCCGCAGCCCCCGACCGCAGATCCGGCTCCGTGACGATCTCGATCAGCGGAACGCCGGTGCGGTTGAAGTCGACGTAGGTCTTGCGGGCCGAGTCGGGGAACCCTTCGTGCAGCGACTTGCCGGCGTCCTCTTCGAGGTGCACGCGCGTGATCCGCACGCCCTCGAAAAGGCCTCTGGTCGCCAGCGGCAACTCGTACTGCGAAATCTGGTAGCCCTTGGGCAGGTCCGGATAGAAGTAGTTCTTCCGGGCGAACACCGAGGTCTTGTGCACGCTGCAGCCGAGCGCCAGCGCCGCACGAATCGCGTAGTCGACCGCCGCGCGGTTGAGCACCGGCAGCGAGCCGGGCATCCCGAGACAGACTGGACAGACCTGCGTATTCGGCTCGGCCCCGTAGGCGGTGCTGCAGCCGCAGAAGATCTTCGATGCCGTCAGCAGCTGGGCGTGAATCTCGAGGCCAATCACCGCCTCGAACGTCACGCCGGAACTCCGAACGACGAACCGAGCCGTGGGCCGGGAACCGCGAACCGCGCGGCGAGAACCGAGAACCTCGCGGCGAGAACCTCGAACCGAGAACCAAGCAGAACCAGAACCAGAACCCCGAACCGCGAACCGCGAACCCCGAACCCCCGGCTCACGCCCGCGGGCCAGCGGCGCGCACGTCCGCCGACACGCCGCCCTCGAAGGTCTTGAAGTTGTCGGCGAACATCCGCGCGAGCTTCGACGCCTGCACGTCGTACTCGGCGCGGCTGGCCCACGTATTCCGCGGCGTGAGGACCTCGGACGGCACCGACGGACATGTCGCCGGGACGTCGAGGTTGAAAATTGGATCGCGCTCGTAGGCGACCGCGTCGAGTGCGCCCGACAGCGCCGCCCGAATCATCGCCCGCGTGTAGGCGATCTTCATGCGCTTGCCGACACCGTACGGGCCGCCGCTCCAGCCGGTGTTGACCAGCCAGACGCGCGCGCGGTGGCGCTCGATCTTTTCGCCGAGCATCCGGGCGTACGACGATGGAGCCAGCGGCAGGAAGGGCGCGGCGAAGCAGGTGCTGAACGTCGCCCTCGGCTCGGTCACGCCCTTCTCGGTTCCGGCCACCTTCGCTGTGTAGCCGGACAGGAAGTGATACATCGCGCCTTCGGGCGTCAGGCGCGAAATCGGCGGCAGCACGCCGAACGCGTCGGCCGTGAGCATCACGACGTTACGGGGGTGGCCGGCTCGCCCCGACAACACCGCGTTGTCCACGAACGAGATCGGATACGCTGCGCGCGTATTCTCGGTGTAGCGGTCGTCGTCGAGGTTCAGTTCGCGCGTCGCCGGATCGACGACAACGTTTTCGAGCACGGTGCCGAACCGCCGCGTGGTGGCGTAGATTTGCGGCTCGGCCTCGGCGGACAGACGGATGGTCTTCGCGTAGCAGCCGCCCTCGAAATTGAAGACGCCGTGATCGCTCCAGCCGTGCTCATCGTCGCCAATCAGCATCCGGTCGGGATCGCTCGACAACGTGGTCTTGCCGGTTCCGGACAGGCCGAAGAACAGCGCGACGTCGCCGGCGCTGCCGACGTTTGCCGAGCAGTGCATCGACAGCACGCCCTGGAGCGGCAGCAGGTAATTGAGGATGGAGAAAATCGACTTCTTCATCTCGCCGGCGTAGCTGGTGCCGCCGACGAGCACCAGGCGCTTGGAGAAGTTCACCGCGATGATCACATCGGAGTTGCTGCCGTGGCGCGCCGGATCGGCCTTGAAGCTCGGCGAGTCGATCACCGTGAACTGCGGGCTCGCGTCCTCCGCGGCCTGCGGATCGTCGATGAAGAGATTCCGGCAGAACAGGCTGTGCCACGCGTACTCGGTGATGATGCGGACCGGCAGGCGATAGACCGGATCGGCGCCCGCGTACACGTCCTGGACGAACACTTCCTTGGCGGCGAGCGAACTCAGCAGTTCGGCATGCAGCGTCTCGAATTGTGCGGGCTGCATCGGCCGGTTGACCTTGCCCCAGTCGATCTCGCGCTCCGTGGCCGCGTCGCGGACGACGAACTTGTCATTCGGCGAACGGCCGGTGTGCTGCCCCGTGCGGCAGGACAGCGGTCCGTCCGCCGCGATCATGCCTTCCTGTCGGCGGACCGCTTCTTCGTAGAGCGCGGCCGGCGAGAGATTCCAGCGAACGCGGTCGGTCTGAATCCCTTCGCGGTCGAGGCCACGGGCGCGGTCAACCTCGGTGCTCATCAATGACTCCTAAAACATGAGGGCGCAGCAACATACGCAGAATCCGACGATCGTAATCCGGGGGATCAGTCGAGTCAATAAAAAGAGAAGACCGACTTATACTGTAAACACACGTCCCAACGCATCGTAATCCCATATGAGTGGCGAGTTTCGCACCGTGCCGGTCGACGCACCAGAACTCGACGCGACCGAATCACCGGTCGGCGCCGGGGCGAGACGTCGCGTCCCGGCAGCGTTGTCGGACGATTCGCGGATCGCGATGGAGATTCGCGGGCTCGTGGAGCGCGGCGACATGGACGAGGCGCGCGAGCGCTTCGCCGAGCTCGTGGCGATCCATCAGCGTCGCGCCTCACGCATCGCCTATCAGTATCTCCGCGACGGGTCTGAAGCCGACGAAGCCGTCCAGGACGCGTTCGTCAAGGCGTTCTCGCACATCGGCTCGTATCGCGAGACCTGGCCGTTCGAGGTCTGGTTCACGCGCATTCTCATCAACGGTTGCCTGGACCGGCGCAAGGCGCGCAGCCGTCGCGACCGCTGGTTCGTCGCCACCGAGGTGTCCAGCGCGGACGAAGCGCGGGCGGTTGGAGCCGGCCCCTCGATCGATCCCGAGCATCGGCTGCTCGCGCGCGAGCGGCGCGCGAAAATGGCGGCCGCGATCGATCGCCTCGACGGCCGGCAGCGGACAGTCTTCATGCTGTGTCATTACGGTGACTGCACGCCCCGCGAGGTCAGCGCCATGACCGGGCTGAACGAGTCGACGGTGCGGGTTCACCTGTTCCGGGCCGTGCGGAAGCTGCGCGCGCTGCTGGGAGGCAAGCCGTGAGGCGAGGCGCCCATCATCTCCACGACGATCGGCTGTTCGAGTGCTACCTCACCGAGCATGGCGGCGATGCCATCGACCCGCCGGCCGCCGAGCATCTCGCCGATTGCCAGGCCTGCAGCGTACGCTACGCCGAGCTCACCAGGTTCATGGACACGCTGCGCCGCGACGGCGATGCCGACGCGGATGCCGTCTTCACGCCCGAACGGCTGCGCGCGCAACAGCAGCAGATCGCGCGTCGGATCGAGCACGTCGGGCGTCCGGCGCGCATCATCAGCTTCCCGAGTCAGATCGTCCGCCGCACCATCGGGGCCTCGCGCTCGCGCACCGCACCGCGCTGGGTGGCGGCGGCCGCGGCGGCCGGCCTCTTCGTCGGCGTCGCACTCGGCGCGTCGTACGAGTGGAACGTCAGGAGCGTCCCCGCCTCGTCGTACGGCGTCCGCGACCTCAGCACACGGATCGCGCCGGTCGCCACCCGTGGCGAGAGCCCGGCCGAGATTGCCAACGACGACGCGTTCCTTTCGGACCTCGAGCTCGCGCTCGAGCGTCCCCACACGCGCGAACTGCGGGCGTTCGACGCGTTCACTCCGCACGTTCGGGAAGTTCAGGATCAGAGATAGGATCGCGTTCGGGGTTCGGGGTTCGCGTTCTTGCGTTCTCTGGTTCCTGGTTCTATCGTTCGGCCGGTCAACCCGAGGACCAACAACCGAAGAACCATGGAGAACTTGAGACCCAGAACCCTGAACCTAGAACCCGAACCCCGAACCCCGAACCCAATCCGATGCCTGCATTAATCTTCCGCAAAGGCCTCGATCTGAAGCATGCCGTGGCCGGCATGCTGGCCGACAACTATCACAGCGACATCATCGAGCGGATCAAGGCCGAGGACTTCACCTATCGCGCCGGACGGCTGACGGTCCACCTCGCGCGCGAGTTCGGGTTCTGCTACGGCGTCGATCGCGCCGTGGACTACGCCTACCAGACGCGTGAGCGGTTCCCGGACCGGTCGGTGTACCTGACCGGTGAGATCATCCACAACCCCCACGTGAACGACAAGCTGCGGACGATGGGGATCCGGTTTCTGTCCGATCCCGGTGCGAGCGTCGACACGCTCGGGCCCGACGACGTCGTGATCCTGCCGGCGTTCGGCGTCACCGTCGCGACGCTCGCGTCGCTCGACAACAAGGGCTGCACGCTGATCGATACGACCTGCGGGTCCGTGCTCAACGTCTGGAAGAACGTGCGCCGTTACGCCGAAGGCGGGTACACGTCGGTGATCCACGGCAAGGTGTGGCACGAGGAGACGCAGGCGACCGCCTCGCAGGCGGTGCAGTACGGCGGCCGGTACCTCGTCGCGTTCGACCGCGCGGAGACGCAGATCGTCTGCGACTACATCCGGTGCGGCGGCGATCGCGCCGCCTTCCTCGAGCAGTTCAGGAACGCGGTCTCGCCCGGCTTCGATCCCGACGTCGATCTGCAGCACATCGGCCTGGCCAACCAGACCACCATGCTGATGACCGAGTCGCTCGAGATCGGCGAGATGATCCGTCTGGCGATGGTCGATCGGTACGGCGCGGCAAGCCTCGACGAACGGTATCAGGCGTTCGACACCATCTGCAGCGCCACGCAGGATCGGCAGGATGCGGTCGTCGCGCTGCTGCGCGAGAAGCCCGTCGACCTGATGATCGTCATCGGCGGCTACAACAGCAGCAACACCGCGAACCTCGCGCGCATCTGCGCCGGTGCGCGCCCCACCTTTCACATCGCCGATCCCGAGTGCCTGATCACGCGCGACGAGATCCGACACCGGCCGATTGGCACCAAAGTGGAAGTGTCCTCCGAGGGCTGGCTGCCGGCAGATGGGCCGGTGTCGATCGGCCTGACCTCCGGTGCGTCCACGCCAGACAACCTCGTTGGCGCCGCGATCGCACGCCTCTCGGCGTTCTGCACCTAAGCTGATTCCCGCCCCGCCGACTGGAGTGTCACGCGCGGCCGGGTCTGTCACTGCACCCGGCTCAAGCCGCCGAGCGCGAACAGCAACAGCGCAAAGGTCAGCCACGCCAGGAACAGCGATCGCACATGGCGTGAAGCAGCAATGGGAGTGCCACGCCACGGTGCTATCATCCGCGCCGAAATTCGCCGTTTCACGTCGGCATCGTCGCGAAGTTTCCGCTCTTCGCGAACCGGAGGGATACTCATGAACCGCCCCCGGCGATCGGTCGTGCTCGCGGCGGCGCTCGCCGCCGCCAGCGCGGCGGCCCTCTCCGCGCAGCGAGCCGTGCCTGCGCCGGCATCGGTGCTCGGGTGGGAGCCGTGCGCTGACTACAAGCTCGCCACCTACGAACAAATCGACGATTACTTCCGCAGAGTTGCGGCGGCGGCGCCGGGCCGCATGCAGCTGGTCGAGATGGGAAAGACGAGCGAGGGGCGGACGCAGGTCCTGGCCGTCGTCTCGTCAGAGGAGAACATCCGCCAGCTCGGCCGCTACCAGGACATCGCGCGCAGGCTGGCGCTCGCGAAGGACGGTACCCGTCTGCTCACAGACGAGGACGCGCGGCAGCTCGCTCGCGACGGCAAAGCGATCGTGTGGATCGACTTCGGTCTGCATTCGACCGAAGTCGCCCACGGGCAGACCGCGCCGCTGCTGCTCTTCAAGGCCGTCGCCGACGAGTCCGAGGAGATGCGATTCATTCGCGACAACGTGATCCTCCTGCTGGTCGCGAACATGAATCCCGACGGCACGACGATGGTCGCCAGCTGGTACCGCGAGAACCTTGGCAAGCCGTGGGAGAGCCGGCTGCCGGAGCTGTGGCACAAGTACGTGGGCCACGACGACAACCGGGACTGGTACATGATGAACCAGGTCGAGACGCGCAACAGCGCCCGACAGCTCTACGTCGAGTGGTTCCCGCAGATCGTCTACAACCAGCATCAGACCGGGCCGTTTCCGTCGCGCATCTTCGTCCCTCCGTTCGACGATCCGATGAACCCGAACATCCCGCCGCTGGTCATGCGCGGGGTGAATCTCGTCGGCGACGCGATGACGCGGCGGCTCGATCAGGAAGGCAAGCGCGGCGCCGTGTCGCGGCTCGGCTTCGACACCTGGTGGAACGGCGGCATGCGGACCGCGCCGTATTTCCACAACATGGTCGGCATCCTCACCGAGACGAGCCACGCGTCGGCGACGCCGGCGAACTACGATGCGCGCACCTTCCCGAAGTATTTCGCTGGCACGACCGTGCCGACGCTCGAGCCGACGACGTATTACCCCAGCCCCTATCTCGGCGGGGAATGGCACCTCCGCGACAGCTGCAACATCATGATGACGACGTCGATGGCGGTACTCGACGTCGGCGCGAAGCGCCGCCAGGAATGGCTCTACGACATCTACCAGATGGGACGCGACGCGATTCGCGCCAGCGCGCGCGAGACGTTCGTCATTCCATCTAATCAGTGGGATCCCGGCACGGCGGTGAAACTGGTCAACGTCCTCCGTCTTGGCGGAGTCGAGGTGGAGCGCGCCACGGCCGCCTTCTCAGTCGGCGGGAAGCAGTACGGCGCCGGCTCGTTCGTCATCCGCGGTGCCCAGCCCTTCGAGCCCTATGTCAAAGATCTGCTCACGCCGCAGGTCTATCCCGACATGCGCGTCTATCCTGGCGGTCCGCCGAAGCGGCCGTACGACATCACGGGTTGGACATTGTCGTACCAGATGGGCGTGCGCGCCGATCGGGTCGCGGAGGCGGTCGACGTCGCGACCGAGAAAGTCGACGTCGCGACGATGCCGCCGGGGATGGTGCCGGCCGGCATCGCCGGGCAGCCGTACTACTTCGCGATCGATCCGCGCGCGAACGATGCGTTCATCGCGGTGAACCGGCTGCTCAAAGAGGGCGTTCCGGTGTATCGCGCGACGCAGGCGATCGCTGCTGGCGGTGCTGAATTTCCTCCCGGGGCGTTCCTTGCGCCGCCGACAGCCAGTACCAGAGCACTGAGCGACGCCGCGCGTTCGCTGGGCCTGACGGTCGCGGTGGGTCCGACCGAAGCGTCGGCGCCGCCGCGCGTCCGACTGCGCGCGCCCCGCATCGGGCTGTATCACGGCTGGGGCGGCAACATGGACGAGGGTTGGACGCGGTGGCTGCTCGAGCAGTTCGAGTTCCCCTACACGAGCGTGTTCGACCGCGACGTGCGCGCGGGGAATCTGCGTGCAAAATTCGACGTCATCCTCCTGCCGGACGCGACCTACGACCAGATGCTCAACGGCATGGCGCCCGGCTCGATGCCCGACGCGTACACCGGAGGGATGACGGTGCGCGGCGTGTCGAACTTGTACGAGTTCGTCACGCAGGGCGGCACCCTGGTCGCGATGGACCGGGCGGCTGAATTGCCGCTGACGACGTTCGGCCTTCCGGTGCGCAACGTGACAGCTGGCGTCCGCGAGACCGACTTCTACATCCCTGGTTCGATTCTGCGGATCGCACTCGATCCGACGCATCCCGTCGCGTATGGCATGCCGCCAGACGCAGCCGCGTTCTTCATCAACAGCCCTGCATTCGCCATCGGCCGTCGGACCAGTCAGTTCGACGACTCCCCCGCCGTCGAGCCACCCGTCCCTCAGGGCCTGCACGTCGTGGCGCATTACCCGGAGAGCAATCTGCTGATGAGCGGATGGATGCTGGGAGAGCGCCTCATCGCGCGGCGCGCCGCCGTGATCGAGGCGGCCGTGGACAAAGGGCACGTGGTGCTGCTGGGCTTCCGGTCCGAACATCGCGGCCAGACGCACGGGACCTACAAGCTTCTCTTCAACTCCATCCTCCTCGGAGCGTTCGAGCGCGCCTCAGCTGGGAG
>DATFWL010000460.1:0-4084 GCA_035259385.1 Vicinamibacterales bacterium
CGCTCAAGACGAAGCCGTGCTTGCCGGCCGCATCGTCGAACTCGCCACTGATTGCATGCGTGCTGTTCCCGTCGGCCGAGGTGAGCGTCGCGCCGGGCACATCGATCGTTTCGAACGCGAAGCGGAGCGACGTCCCGATCTGGCCGTAGGTGGGCCGGTTCCCCAGTTGCATTGCCACGGCGACGGCGACTAGAACAACGATCGATCGCGAGGTATTGATCTTCACATCGACCTCCTGGGAACAAGGTGGAAAGAACCATCAGGACCAGAGGGGGTGAACACCATGAACGCAATCAACGCAGGCCGGCGCTTCGCATAGGCGCTCCTCGAGTGAACGCGGTTGGGGGAGGGACCGCGGGGTTTACGCCGATCAATGAACGCGGGGGATATGGATCAGCTGAACCCGCGAAGGCGCGAGTCTACGGACGAGTCAGTCGCCTCGCAATATGCCGATGGTTTAATTCGCGTAAATATGTCGTGATGATCGCCGTGCCGGACCGCGCTCCGCCCACGGGCGATCTCCCGTGGTGTGCAACAACTCGATCTCCACGACTACGCGGCCTCGCGGTAGTAGAACTTGAGCAGGCCGCCGAGTCGCTCACGACACTTCATTTGGCCTGTGCCGATCACCGTCGTCTTGGGCGCGATGAGCTCGTTGTCCAGGCCCTGGTGCGGCCGTTCTTCATGATAGTGGTGGACAAACTCTCGGACCGCCGCCTGGAGGTGCCCTTCGCCGAGAAGCACCACGCGGTCCAAGCACTCGGACTTCGCCGATTCGACAGACCGTTCGGCGAACGCGTTCAAATTGGGACTCCACGCAGGGAGAACCAGCGGCGTGACGCCGCTGTCCCGCGGCAAGCGCCGAAAGGCCGCCGTGTATAGCGGATCGCGATCGAGGATGATTTGCCGAACGCCGCGCAGGAAGCCGCCGCCGGCGGCGGTGAGATTCCGAGCGATCTGCACCATCCACGTCTCGTCCGGCTGAGACGTAATTCCGGCGACTTCCACGGTGCGGGTCTTCAGCTTCATCACGAAGAAGACCACATAGCGGACGAGACCTCGCAGCGTCAAAACCTCGACGGTAAAGAAATCGGCCGCCGCGAGCCGGTCCCAATGCGCGGCGAGGAAAGTCTTCCAGGGCATGCTCGCGCCGCGCTGTGGTCAAGAACCTGAAGGACAAACTGAATGACGAGAAGTGGGCGCGGCTGGTCGACAGCGAGGACGCCGCGGTGATCGTGCTGGAGGTCCTGAACCGCCACGCGGAGTGGGATAACGGCAGCCCATGGAACAATGTTGGCGGCTACAGCCAGAAGCACAGCACGCTGGAGGTGCGGTTGACCGCCGGCTCCTTCACAGCCGAATTCAGCGGCATCGGCCGCGCGAGCGGCCTGTCCTCCGGCTACGGCAAGGCAGCCGGGAACGTCGTCGATGAATTGGAGAAGTGGGTGAAGGCCAACAGCGAGAAGCTCCAGGCCATCGCCGCGACGAAGTGAAGCGTAACGAGCGGGAATGTCGCGTGCGTCGGACGTTCCCCGCGCTGCGACAAGAAGACGCAAGTCGTTGCCTGAGATCCAGCAAGTGACTACCGTGCGCCAGTTGCTCGAAACGCTTGACGAGCCGGACTGCGCCCGACGCGTCCATCTTCTGCACCCACGTCACGATCTCGCCGGATGGCAGCTCGCACTGGCGGCGTGTTGAAGTGGCGGTACAGCAGCGTCTGTCGTGCTCGACTGCCAGCGGAGACGCTCGCGTAGACCGCTTCGAGCACCTCGACCCTTCGCCCACCGGTTGCCCGACCGTTCGGCATATGCACGGTGTGCATCGCCAGCTCGCCGACGCGTGTCTCGATGAGCACCGAGAGCACCTTCTCGCTCCAGGAAGGCACCGGAACGACTCGCCCGCGTGATCGCCGAGCGGATATCGGCTCGCGATCAGCACGCGGTATCCGTGCGACCTTGTCGCACGTCCGCCGAGTCGGCCTAACGAATCAACGCGCCCGACCAATTCATACATGATTCGTCGGCTGCACGTTCGAACACTGCTCCACGGGTGTCGTCTCTTTGAGATCAACGGATGCTGGACTACCGAGAGATCGACGAACTCATCGTAGTCGCCCTCGCCCAGAATGGCGACAGAGACGCGTTGGAGGCTTTGCTCCGCAGGTTCTACGGGCCCCTTCGGGCGTTTGTCATGCCTCTGGTTGGTTCATCACATGCGGACGACGTACTGCAGGAGATCGCGCTGATCATCTTCCAGAATCTTCGCTACCTGCGCCATCCGGCAGCGTTTCGTTCCTGGGCCTTCCGCCTTGCATCCCGCCGTGCCTTCCGCTACCTGAAACGCGAAACGCGCTGGAAGCGCCTCGATCTGGACGTGATCGCTTCTCTGCCTGCACCCCTACCGCTGCCCGAAGCGCTGGAGCCAGGCCTTCTCAAGGCCATCGAGCAAGTGTCGCCCGCCAGCCGTGCGGTGCTGCTCCTTCACTATCAGCAAGGTCTCTCGATCGAAGAGACGGCGCTCGCTCTTGACATTCCCGTTGGAACGGCCAAGTCGCGCCTCGCGTACGGCGTGTCGGTCCTTCGAAAGCTCATCAATCAGAAAGGGACGCCATGAAACCACCCGAAGTCGATCCCAAGGAGCAGGCATTCGTCGAACACGCGCTGGCCGCCGCGGCGCGGTCGCAACGCCTGGAGCAGGTCCGCGTGATCGTCGCAACCGCTGCCGCCGTCAGTGCGGCAGTGTGGTTTGCCTTCCGTCCTCCCGGTCCGCAGTTGGGCGTTGAAGCCACCGTCATCATCGTGATCGGCGCAATGATCGCCGCAGCCACCGCAAAGATCCGATCGTTGATCCAGCGGAACACGAACCTCATTCTTCAGGCGATCGCGGCGCGACGACCGCAAACCGATTAGTTTCACGCGGGTCTGCTAAAGCCAGCGGATGGCCTGTCGCGCTCGGTCGGTCGGGCTGCCATCTGCCCGACGACCACGCGCGCCGGAGAGCTGACAGGGCTGCTGAACCTGTGCATGATGGGTTCCCGCGGCCGACGCGCTGCTGCTTTCGCCGGAGCTGACAATTTGAAGCGCACATGATTCGGAGAACTCCGCGTCGCCACGGCGGCCGTCCGTTCGGCCTGAGCCGGTATTCCTCGCCGATTGTGTTCGGCTCGACGCAGTTCTGCTACTTGCCCGGACGCGGCGCGCTCGACTCGTCGGCGACGATGGCCGTCATGGCAACTTGTCAACCCAGTGGACGATTCGATGGACGGAGGATGGCCGCGAGTAGCAGCGCACGGTGACGCTTCTTCACGGCCACGCCGCAGCCTCTCGGCGGCGTCCGCCGCTGGCGGTTGTGCCCTGTGTGCCAGCGGCGCTGCCGCGTGCTCATCGCCACCGAGCCGACGGCGACGATCGGCTGCCGGATCTGCCTCCAGGCGCGCTACTCGGTTGACTATCCGTCGCGAGACCGTCGCCGCCGCTTCGTCGCGTTCTTCCATGCGGCCGGCCGCGGCGAGTTCGATGTCGACGACGACCGCGAGCTGGACGTCCTGCTGGCCCGTAGACGTCGAGGCGTTCGGCGAGGCCGACGAGTGCTCCTCCGCGCCGCTCGCGCGCTGGCGCGCCAGCAAACGCGCTCCGACGGCATTCTCGACATCCTCACGAACGGAGTTATCTAATGAGCCGGGTGATCATCGCAGCTCGGCGCTCGGGCCGCCTGCGGCCGGTCGATGAAGACGACAACACCGAGGCGCTGATCAACGGCTTCGCTTGTGGTGCGGAGATTCGCGCGCTCGCGATCTTTTGTCCTGGCTGCGGCGCGGCGTTTGAGATCAGGGCGGGAGAGGTGGGCTCACGCATCTTCGATCGTCGAGCGCAGCGGTTCCGATGCAGCCGGTGTCGGCTGTCGGCGCGCGTGCGCGCGGCGATGGACATCGGATTCGCGGCGGACGATGCCGAGCGCGACACCGGCCCGCACCAGCATCAGACCCCGCGTCGGGTACGCGACGGCGCGTAGCTCCCTGAGAACGATCCGTTCTGCTGTCGCCGGAGCCCGCCCGCGCCGAACCGACTAGCGAACTCTGACTTTC
>DATFWL010000461.1:0-9894 GCA_035259385.1 Vicinamibacterales bacterium
TAGCGCGCCCACTCGAGCGCCTTGCGACTGCGTCTCAGCTCTCTCTCGTAGGCGTCGTCGGCGTTCTCGACGCCGCGCGCGCGCAGGCTCTGCAACGCGCGTTCGGCGCGCTCGCGGCTGTTGACGCGCGCCGAGCCGAAGAAGACCACGGTGTCCTGGATTTTCTGCTCCTTGAATCGCCGCAGCGGCTCGAGGTACTCGGAGAGGATCCGGATCGGTCGCGCTTCCGCGCTCTCCAGAAACTCCTTGTACAAGTACGCAAGCGGCTGCTGCGACATAGGCGCCAATTTATCATCAGATGCTATGATCCCGCCCTTCCGAGGAGCAGCCGCCGAATGAAGCTCGTGTCTTCCGCGATCGCGATCGTTTGCCTGTTGACGCTGGCGCCAGCCGCGCAACCGCAGCAGCCGCCGTCCGCTGCCACGCCGCCGCTGCACGCCAGGCAACCGCGCCGTCTCGTCATCAAGAACGCGATGGTGATTTACGGCAACGCCAAGCCGCCGTACGGACCCGTGGACATCGTCGTCCAGGACGGAGTGATTTCCTACATCGGCACGACCACCGACGTGCCATCGACCTCGCCGCGATCGTCGGACGCGGTGATCGACGCGACCGGCAAGTACGTGATGCCGGGCATCGTCAACGCGCACATGCACTGGCACGAGGAGCGGCAGCCGGGGATTCCGCAGCCGATCCAGTACGAGCGCAACCTCTACCTCGCCGCCGGCGTGACCACGGCGCGCGAGGTCGGCGGCGACTTCGACAAGTCGAAGCGGTGGCAGGCCGAGAGCAACGCGCACGCGATCATCGCACCGCGGATCCTCGTCTACCCGTTCGTGAGCAAGGGCCGGACCGGCGCGCCGGCGGAGATTCGCGCGTGGATTCGCGACATCAAGCAGAAGGGAGCCGACGGCCTGAAGATCATCGGCATGGATCGCGATCAGCTCGAGGCGATCATGTCCGAGGCGCACGCGCTCGGCATGCGCACGGCGACCCACATCGCGGTGGAGGAGACCACCGCGAAGGACTACGCGGAGCTCGGCGTCACGTCGATCGAGCATTTCTACGGCGTCGCCGACGCAGCGCTGAACGGGATCCAGGATTTTCCGCCGGACATGAGCTACTCGAACGAGATCCACCGCTTCGGCCGCGCCGGCGAGCTCTACGCGCAGGCCGATCCCGAGAAGCTGCACAAGATCATCGACCTGATGGTCGAGAAGAAAGTCGCGTGGGATCCGACGTTCTCGATCTACGAGGCGAGCCGCGACCTCACGCGCGCGCAGAACCAGCCGTGGTTCCACGACTACCTGCATCCGTCGCTGGAGGAGTATTTCAGGGGCGCGCTCGACAACCATGGCTCGTACTTCATCGGCTGGACGGCGACCCAGGAAGCGAAGTGGCGGCAGCAGTACCGCATCTGGATGGACGCGGTCCGCGAGTTCGCGAACAAGGGCGGCCTGGTCACGACCGGCGACGACGCCGGCTACATCTACTCGATGTACGGCTTCGGCATCTCGCGCGAGCTCGAGCTGCAGGAGGAGGCCGGATTCAAGCCGCTCGAGGTGATCGAGCATGCGACGTGGAACGGCGCCAGGCTGATCGGGATGGAGGATCGGCTCGGCAAGGTCCGCGAAGGCTTCATCGCCGATCTCCTGGTCGTGAACGGCAACCCGCTCGAGAATCTGCGCGTTCTCAGCCCGTACGGCGCCGACATCATGCTGTTGAACGGGCGGCCGGCGCCGAACTATTCGCCGCTCGGTCCGAACGACCGGGTGCAGTCCGCGCGCGGCGGCGGGATCGAGTGGACGATCAAGGACGGGATTCCGTACCACGTGCCGACGCTGATGCGCGAGGTGAAGGAGATGGTGTCGCGCGCCCGCAATCAGCGTCAGCGCACGACGGCTCCTGCTGCGCACCCCTAGCGCCGAGAAGGCAGAGCGCGGAGATCGCAGAGCGTGCGGGCCCCCAGTCTCGATGCCACCGCGGTGATCGCCGCGCCGCCAGGCGTCGTGATGGAGGCGTTCTTCGATCCGGACCTGCTGCGCGCCTGGTGGCAGGTGGCGCGCTCGGTGACGACGCCGCGGCCGCTCGGTCCGTACGCGCTCGAATGGGTGCCGACCGAGCTGCGCGACGAGGTCCTCGGCCGTCTTGGCGGCGTCTTCCGCGGCACCATCGTCGAGTGCCGGCGCGGCGAGGGATTCCTCGTCGCCGATGCGGTGTGGCTGCCGCCCGACGGCGAGCCGATCGGTCCGATGGCGCTGCACGTCACGTTCCGGCCGGAGGGTGAAGCGAAGACGCTGATCCGGGTGATGCAGACCGGCTACGAGGAGAGCGCGCGGTGGCGGCGCTATTACGAAGTGATCGATCTGGGCTGGCAGCGCGCGCTCGCCTCGCTGAAATCGCTGCTTGAAAAATAGACGCGCCTCACGAGCCGGCTCCGGCGACGTCCGCCGCCGGCCGGAGCGCGGCTGGCAGCGGCGCCGTCTCGGGGCCGGCGTCCAGGCGCGAGCTCCAGAGTTGAAGGAATCGAAGGTAGAAGCCGTGTGCCGCCCGTTCGTCGGTTTCGAACCAGTAGTCCATGCCGACGTCGGCGATCGGGATCCGGACGAACACCTTCGCAACGGTCTCGGGCGTCCTCGGCTCGAGGACGACGTAGTCTGAGGCCGCCAGCTTTCTGAACGTCTCGGGGTCGAAGGCACGATATTCCAGCCGGCTTGGGTACCGCGCGGCGAGCTTGTCGAGTTGATCGCGCGAGGTGCGCTCCTCGCTTCCATCCGGATCGGGAATCAGATAGCGGTAGCGCACCTTGTCGAGGTTCGCTTCAATCTTGTCGCGGAGCCCTGCACGCAGCGCGTACTTGAAGACGTCGGCGGTGACGAACCAGACCGCGTCGCAGTCGGGCCTGACCTCGTGGACCGCCAGGTCCTCGAACGTGCGCAGCCACTTGTACGCGGTGCGCGTCTCGCCCGGCGACGCTTCGGGAATGGCGTCGAGATCGCTCTTGAGCTTCGTCCACCAGTAATCGAAGTTCTTCTGCAGCACTTCGCCGTCCAGCCGATCCGCCTCCGGCAGCACGTCGTTGATGCTCTGCAGCAGCTCGAGGAACTCGTGCTTGCTGCGTTCGGCGTCGCTCGAGTACTCCGTCAGCTGGAACTGGGTGAGCGGGCTGTGCCCGAGCGTGAGCCGGTCAACTCGAAACAGGAACGGCGTCAGGTGCGGCAGGCGGTAGAGCGCGCCGGCCTCGAAGTTCATCCACGGCTTGAAAGTATTGAACGGGCTGATACAGACGATCGCGTACTGCGCGTCCTTCAGCTCACGCGCGAGGCCGTCTCCCCACTTGTCGCCCTTGCTGATGTCCACGGACGACATGAACGGCTTGACTGCGTGGTGCATGTACGGAAGCCACTCGCGAAGCGCGATCGCGACGTCATGACTCACCTGGCCGGACCAACTGAGAAATACGTTCATAGCCCCTCAGGCGCGCTCGTCACAGCCGCCGCTCGATTTGCCGGAATGCGCTCATTATGCCGCGCGACGACGGCGAGTCAACGCTGCCTTGCACGACTCCTGTGACTCCGATTCGCCCGGTCCTGTGTGTGGCCATCGACGACCGCGGGTCAGCGCGATGAGCCGACACGCGGCCACGAAGGAGATGATCCGTCGGTGCGCGTCTCGCGCGCGTGGTACCATCCCGCGCCGATGCCATTGCCTCGCGGCGGCCGCGGACTGGCTCTGGTGGTGTTCTCGGCGCTCACGATCGTGCACACCTGGCCGCTGATCACGGCGCCGGGCCGCCTCTCGCGAAACGATCATCCCGATACCCTCCTCAACGAGTGGACGATCGCGTGGGTCGCGCACGAAGCGCCGCGCGCGCCGTGGCATCTGTACGACGCGAACATCTTCTACCCCGATCGCGATACGCTCGCCTACTCGGAGCACCTCACCGTACCGGCCGCGATCGGGGCGCCGCTGTTCTGGGCAGGCGCGTCGCCAGTGCTCGCCTACAATCTCGTGCTGCTCGCGGGATTCGCGCTGACGGGATGGGCCACCTCCGTGCTGATCTGGAAATGGACGGGCGACTGGCCGGCCGGCATCATCGCGGGCGTCGTCCTGGCCTTCAACGCGCACAACTTTACGCGATTGCCGCATCTGCAGGCGCAGCACGTCGAGTTCCTGCCGCTCGTCCTGCTCGCATTCGACGATCTGCTGCGCGAGCCTTCCCTCCGCGCCGCTCTCAGGCTCGCCGGCTGGTTCACGCTGCAGAGTCTCGTCTCCGTTTACCTGATGGTGTTCACGATCGTGGGGCTTGCCGCCGGCGCGATCGCGCGTGCGGAGGACTGGTGGGGCGCGCGCGCGAGACGGCTGGCGCCGTACCTTGCAGCGGCCGCCGCGATCGCCATTGCGGCTACGGTGCCGTTCCTCGTGCCGTACTGGCGGCTCGGGCTCGTGCGACCGCTGGACGAAGTTGCGCTCTACTCCGCTCGCTGGCGCGACTACCTGGCCACGCCAGCGCGCGCGCACTATTCGACATGGAGCGCGCACTTCTTCGGCGGAACGGCGCTCTTTCCCGGGTTCACCGGACTCGCCCTCGCGATCGTGGCGATCATGCACGGCGTGGCGCTGAGGGATCGGCGGGCCCGCATGGTGCTCGCCGCGGGCATGGCCGGCGTCGCGCTCTCGTTCGGTCCGCAACTGCCCGGCTACGCGACGCTGTATCGCTGGCTGCCGCTGCTGCAAGGCGTCAGGGCGGCCGCGCGCTTCGGGTATCTCGCCATCGTCGCGACCGCCGTGCTCGCGGGATTCGGGGTCGCGACCTTGCGTGCTCGATACCGCGGCGCGCGCTGGCTGCCGGCCGCGACCTTCGGCCTCTTCGTCCTTGCGAACGCCGACGGTTTCTGTGCGCCGATCCCGTACACCGACGCGGAGCCTGTACTACCCGTCTACAACCGCCTGCGGCGCGCCGCCGACGCGGTGGTCGTCGAATTCCCGTTCTATCCACCCGATCGCACCTACCACAACGCGCCGTACTTGTTCAACGCGACACGTCACTGGCGCCCTCTTGTGAATGGCTACAGCGGCCTGGTCCCGGCAAGCTACGTGACGCATTACGAGCAACTGCGCGGCTTTCCCGACGGGCGCTCCATCGACGCGCTTCGCTCGCTCGGCGTGACGCACGTCGTCGTCCACGATCGGGAGTTGCGCAAGTGGAACGGCGAGGCGGCGGCCGACGCAGTTGGACGAACACGCGAGTTGCTGGCCGTCGAGTCGGACGGGGATGTGACGCTTTATCGGCTTCGCCCATGACGCTTCGCGTGAGATGGCTGACGACTGAGGGCTGATGGCATTTAAAGCACCTTGCAGAATGAGCTCTCGGCGGGTCCTGTCCACGAACAGCCCCACCGGGTGCTCGCCGGAAAAAGCACTCGTCACGGCTCACGGCTCCGCGCCCGGCGGGGCGGCCCGTTGGCAGCCACCCGCGAGCGAGCTCATTCTGTAGCGTCCTCTTCGTTCATGGCCCACTGACCATCCACCATATGCCATCAGCCATCAGCCATCAGCCATGTCGGATTTCAGAAGAGTGGATGAATGTTCGTGAAGAGAGCGAGGCACAGCGTGTAGAGCGCTGCAAACACGACGATCACGGACTCGAACACGAACCGCGATCGCAGCGTGGCGAGCCAGATGAAGGTCGGAAACAACACCGCGCAGTAGCGACCGAGCCCTTCGAATTGGCCTGACGAGAGCGGCAGCCAGAGATTCGCAAGGATGAAAAGACCGTACGCCGCGCCAAGCCGGCGCCAGACGAACGGCATCGACACCAAGCAGGCGATTGCGGTGAGCCCGTTCAGGGCGTCGTACGGGGCGAGGCGGCTCTCGACGAGAAACGCGTAGGGACGCGTGAGCAGCGCGCGCACCAAATCGATCGGCGCGGTCCACGGCGCGCCGCCGGGATAATAGCCCCACCGCTGGAGCGCGGTCGCCCACATCAGCGGATGGCCGGTCTCCAGATAGACGTAGAGGCAGTAAGCGCCGAATCCGCTGGCGACGAGTGCAACGGCGAACGCAGCCAGCAGCCGATCGCGAAGGATCGGTCCGGCCCGGTGCCACGCGAGCCAGGCGACCGCCGGCAGCATGAAGATCCCGTTGACGCGCGTGGCCGTCGCGACCGCGCCGCAGAGTCCTGCGGGTATCCATCTCGCCGTCCGGAAGAAGTAGAAGCTCGCGACGGTGAAGAGGAGAAACGTGCTCTCGCTGTACGCGACGCCGTGGAAGAACGCGAACGGAAACACCGCGGCCGCCAGCACCGCCCGCTCGGCGCGCCGGCCGGACACGTCGAGCCGCGCGAGATGGTAGAGCCCGACCATCGCCAGCACGAAGCACACCCACGCGACGACGATGCCGCCAAGGTAGACGTCGCCAGGCGCGCGGCCGAACAACCGCCCGACGTAGCGCATCAGCAACGGGTACACCGGAAAGAACGCGATGTTGCTGCGGCCGCCGGCAAGCGCTGGACCGACGTCGTACCCGCTGCGAGCGATCCCGTAGTACCAGCCCGAGTCGTACCGCGTGAACGTGTCCCAGAAGAGGTTCGTCCTTCCCCACATCGTGAACCCCTCACGCTGGTAGTCCGGAAAGACGACGTTGGCAAGAAAGGCGAGCAGCGCCGAGAAGAGACGGAACCCGACGGCCGCCATCACGATCCGCGCGACGGGACCGGCGCGCAGGAGGAGCCTTCGATGCGACGCCCGCTCCTGATCAGCGGTGATCGCTGCGGTCTGAATGGCCAACGCGCAACAATAGATCGACCATTCTTCGATCGACAAATCTCGCGACGCTGGCGCTCGGCGGACTGCCGCGTGGAGCCGCGACTCGCCGGCGCGACGGCGGCGTTATCGCGCTTCGCGACCGGGCGACGAGGAACGGCGCCTCGCCCGCCGAACCAGGTAGAAGGCACCCGCCGCTGCGACAACGCCCGCGCCGACCATCGCGATGCCAGTGTATGTGACCGGCCCAGGCGGCGCCGGGATGGCCATCCGCGCAAGGTCGGAGGTCGCCCGCCGCCGCGCGAGCTCGAGCTTCAGGCTCTCCTCGCCCTGCGCCATCGCCCACCGGTGATTGGCTTCGAAGAGCGGCTTCAACGCGAACGACAGGTTGCGAAGGATCGGCTTCTCGGCGCTGATCCGCCAGTCGTAGGCGATGTCGACGACCGGCCCGTCCGGCGTGAACGTCCACACGCCGCGGCCTTCGAAGTCACCGTTCGCGACGATTGTGAACCCGTACGGGCGGCGCGATTCGACGACCTCGAACTCCCACCGCAGCGTGTACGGCAGCCACCCCCTGGTGTGAAGCCTGACGCGGCGTCCGGTGCCGTCGGCGCGCTGCGGCGCGATCTCCTCGACCGCCAGGTAGACCGACGGCCACCAGCGCACCAGCGCCAGCGGATCGCCGAGGATGTCAGCCACCTCGTGGCATGTTCCTTCGACCCGCCAGCGGGAAAGGAAATGGTACTCGTGTGATTCGATCGATTTGGGCATTGGGCAATTAAGAATTAAGAATTTAGAATTAAGAATTCGTGCTCACATCCGTGACGGATTCTCGAAGCGTGACACGAATTCTTAATTCGTACTTCCGAATTCTTAATTGCTACGGCTGCGGCGCCGTTCCCACCTTCCCGTTCACATCCACGAACGTGATGTCCTTGAACGTGGCGAGCTGGTCCTTCACCTTGTTCCAGTCTCCGACGATCGCGATCACCGAGTTGTCGGTGCCGAACAGCTCGCGGGACGCGTTCTTCACCTGGTCCGGCGTGACCGCGGCGATCTTCTCGCGGAAGGTTTCGGGGTAGTCTTTCGGCAGGCCGTAGACGTAGACGTTGGTCAGCGCGCCGGCCAGGCCGGCCTGTGTCGCCGTCTGCACCGCGAACAGCCCGCGCAGGTACGATTTGGCGCCCTGCAGTTCGGCACCCTCGCTACCCTGCGTCCGCATGCCGTCGAATTCCTTGAACACCTCCGTGATCGCCGGGCCGGTCACTTCGTTGCGGACGTCGGCGTTGAAGCGGTAGAAGCCGGCATTCGCGAAGCCGGTCATCGCCGATCCGGGCGAATAGGTGTAGCCCTTCTCCTCCCGGATGTTGCGGATGATGCGCGAATTGAACGCCCCGCCGTAGATCGTGTTCGCGACCGTGAACTGGAACCAACGCGGATCGCTGCGCTTCAGCGCCAGATTGCCGATCGAGATCGACGACTGAATGCTGTTCGGGCGCTGCACGAAGTACAGGTGACGACCGGACAGCGCCGGCGGCGCCGGATACGACGGCTGCCGCACCTCGCCCTTCGCCCAGCCGCCGAACGTCTTCTCGGCCGCGGTCAGGATCGCAGCGGGATCGACCGCGCCGACCACGAGCAGGAACGCGTTGTTCGGCCGGTAATGCTCGCGGTAAAAGGCTTCGACCCTGGCGCGATCGATCGCCTGCAGCGACGCCTCGGTCTCGGCGGTACGCGCGTACGGGTGATCGCCGAACAGGGCGCGACGAAACTGCCGGTTGGAGAGGAACTGCGGCGACGACTTCTGCTGCGCAACCGTCTGCAGATGCTGCTGGGTGAGGATCGCCAGCTCGTCGGCCGGCAATGTCGAGTTCATCACGACGTCGCCGACGAGGGCGATGAGCTCCGGCGCATATTCGGCGAGGCCGCGCGTCGACAGCTGCGAGAAGTCCTGCGAGACCGCCGCCGAGAGCGACGCACCCATGCCGAAGAACTCACGCCGGATCTGCCGGCTGTTCCGCGTCTTCGTGCCTTCCTGGATGATGTCTGCGGTCATCTGCGCCAGGCCGGTGAGCTCCGGCGGGTCGCTCGAGAAGCCGGAGAGCACGGTGAGCATCACCGTCACCTTCGGGACGACCGTCTGACGAGTGACGATCACGCGCAGACCGTTCGGCAGCGTCTTCTCGACGCGCGGCGCCAGCTGGAACGGCCGCTCCGATCCCACTGCCGGCCGCTCCTGCGCGACGGCCGAACGCGTCACGCCCGTGACACACGCGGCAGCGAGCGTCAGGACTCGAAAACTGGCGACGAGCGACTGACGACTTGCGACGAGCGACTGACGACTGACGACTTGCGACTGACGACTCACTTCGTTCCTCCGTCCGGTCTCCGATCGATTGAAGTGCGATTGGCAGGCACGAGATACTTCCGCGCGGCCTGCTGGATATCGGCCGCGGTCACCTTGTCCAGCTCACCGAGAATGGTGTTGATCCGGTTCGGGTCGTCGTCATAGAGCGCGAGCGCGGCGAGCAGGTCCGCACGGCCGAAGCCCGGGATGGTGCCGCCCTCGAGGCTCTCGAGGAACGACGAGCGGAAATTCACCTTCACCTGCTTCAGCTCCTCGTCGCTGATGCCGTGCTCCTGGACGGCGGCAATCACCTTGTCCACCACCTTCAGCACGTCCTCGCCCTTCAGATCCGGGCGGTAGTCGACGCGGAACGTGTAGAGCATCGGCCCGTTGTAGTCGAAGTTGTTGCCGAGCGCGTAGTTGAACCCGCCGGTGACGTTCGACGCGATCTGGTTTTCTTTGATCAGCGCCTGATACATCTTCGCGCTCTCGTCGCTGACCAGCAGCGGATCGAGCAGCGACAGCGCGAAGAAATCCTTGGTCATGCGGTCCGGCAGGTGGTAGCCGAAGGCGATGGCTGGGGTTCGCGCCAGCTTGTCGCCTTCGGTGAAGCTCTTTTCCGCCGTCTGCGGCGGCTCCTTGATGTCGGGACGCGCCGGCAGCTGCCGCTGCGGGATCGATCCGAAGTTCTTCTCGGCGAGCTTCATGACTTCGTCGACGGTCGCGTCGCCGGTGACCACCAGCACGGCGTTGTTCGGCGCGTAGTAGGTTTCGAAGAACTGC
>DATFWL010000462.1:0-18729 GCA_035259385.1 Vicinamibacterales bacterium
TTCGGCTGCGGCAGCACGACCATCGCCGCGAACTGTCCGGCGATCACGGCGCCGGCGGATCAGAAGCCGGATACGCGCGTCGACACCGGCACCGCCGACGTCGGCGGTCCGATTATCAAGAACACGCTGTTCTTCTACGGCGGCTGGGAGCAGACGCGGCGCGATCTGTCGTCGACGAGCCTGATCACGGTCGATCCGGCGATCGTGGCGGCGGTCGGCGTGAAGCCGCAGCCGGCGGCGGCGCCGAACGTGCAGACCGCGAAGTTCGCGATCGCGAAGGCCGACTACCAGGTGAACGGCGGTAACCGCTTCACCGGCCGCTGGATCCGATTCCACAACGACGCGCCGTACAACAGTGGCGGTGGCCCGGGTGGTTCGACGCTCGAGCGCGCCACTGACTTCCTCGACGCGATGGACTCGATTGCCGGTCAGCTGGTCAGCTCGATGGGATCGAGCAAGCTGAACGAGCTGCGCGTTCAGTATGCGCACCGGCATCAGAGCTCGGTCGCGAACGCCGACTCGGGCACCGGCCCGGCGATCACGATCTCGACGCCGGCGGTCTCCTTCGGCGGCCCGTGGGCGGGCACTGGCCAGGGCAACGCCGGCTTCGACTTCAAGCAGAACATCACGCAGGCGATCGACAACCTCACCTACATCCGCGCCGCCCACAGCTACAAGTTCGGGTTCGACTGGCAGCACATCTACGATCAGCGCACGGCAGCGCCGCAGTTCGTCTACACGTTCCCGACGGTTGCGGCCTATCTCGCCGCGAAGTCGGGGATTGTGCCGCTCGGCTACACCAACATGTCGCAGATCGCCGGCAACCTGTCTTTCGACATGTCGACCGACGTCTTCAGCACGTTCGTGCAGGACGACTGGCAGATCGCGCCAACCGTGAAGATCCTGTACGGCGTCCGCTACGACCTGTACAAGTACCCGGCCGGCATCGCCGATGCGCCGCTCGCCCAGACGCACGAATTCAACATCGACAAGAACAACTTCGGGCCGCGGGTGGGCGTGGCCTGGTCGCTCGATGCGCAGAGCGTGCTGCGCGCCAGCACCGGCATCATGTTCGACCAGCCGATTCTCGGCGGCTACGAGCAGGCGCTGCAGCTGAGCGGATCGCCGCGGTCGCCGATCTACACGTTCAACGGCACCTCGGCCGGAGCGCCTCTGTTCCCGAATGGCGTCACGGGCGGCACGCTGTCGCAGCAGTCACCGTGGGCGATCGACCCGGCGTTCGAGGTCGCGCACACCTGGCAGAGCAACGCGCAGTACGAGCGTGCGCTCGGGCGCGACCTGACCGTGTCGATTGCCGGCATGTACGCCAAGGGCAACCAGCTGCCGGTCGTGACCAACATCAACCCGATCAATCCGATTGGGGCGCTCGCTGACGGCCGTCCGATCTACAGCACCACCGCCAACTCGTCGACGCGCCTCGACCCGCGGTTCAACCTGATCCAGGAAGTGCAGTCGATCGGCGAGTCGACGTTCAAGTCGATGACCATCGGCGCGACGAAGCGGTATGCGAAGGGCCTGTCGATGAACGTGCAGTACTCGCTCGGCAAAGGCCTCGACAACACGCCGCTGCTCACGCAGCTGACGGTGCAGTCGGAGAGCGGCCGCTCGGACCCGAGCAACCTCGATCGCGACCTCGGACCGAACCCGCTCGACATCCGCCACAGCTTCAACGGCAACGTCGTCTACCTGTCGGAGAGCCATTCGCCGAACGCCGTCGTCCGGCAGTTGCTCAACGGGAACCAGATCGGCGTCCTGCTCCAGATCAACAGCGGCCTGCCGGTGAACATCCCGGCGAATCGCGATCTCAACGGAGACGGCGTCACCAGCGACCGTCCGCTCTTCGTCGCTCGGAATCCGCTGTATCTCGCGGCGCGGAAGAACGTCGATCTGCGCTACACGCGCTTCGTGCCGATCCGCGGCTCGGTTCGCGCCGAAGTGATCGCCGAGCTGAAGAACGTGTTCAACACCGAGCAGCTGGCCGGGATCACGACGACCACCGCCGTGGACGCGCTCGGCAACCCGCTAACGCCGATCCCCACCGATCCGTACCAATTCGTGAATCCATCGGGCTACGAGCAGCGCAAGTTCCAGCTGGGCTTCAAGCTTCGTTTCTAGTCAGGTAGGTCGAGTGGGCCGCGTGGGTCTGGCGGTTCGGACCCACTCGATTTTCACCCGGACTCACGCGCGTCTCAAGCCGTTCGACCTACCTGGCTCACCCGACCGACCTGACCCATCTGGCCTAAAATCACGTCATGAAACGCGTCATTCTCCCGTCCGTTCTCATCGCGTCTGCGCTCATTACGGTCCCGCGCGCGCAAATGCGCGTCGTTCCGATCGACGAGGAGCAAGGGCACGTTGCGCTCGGGCTCGCGCTGCGGCATCTCGCCAACACCGGAATCTTCATGCACACCACCGCGCATCCCGACGACGAGAACAACGGGCTGCTGGTGATGCTCAACCGCGGCATGGGCTATCGGACGGCGCTGGCAACGGCGACTCGCGGCAACGGCGGCCAGAACGAAATCGGGCCGGAGATTTTCGAAGCGCTCGGCGTCCTGCGGACCGGCGAGCTCGCGGCGCTGCACCGCTTCGACGGCGCTGAGCAGTACTTCACGCGCGCTGTCGACTTCGGGTACTCGTTCAGCATCGAGGAAACCTTCCAGAAATGGGGCCGCGACGACATCACTGCCGACTACGTGCGGCTGATCCGCACGATCAGGCCGGACGTCGTCATCACGCTGCCGCCGACCGGTAATGCCGGCGGTCAGCATCACATGGCGTCGGCGGTGATCACGCGCGACGCCTACAAGCTGGCCGGCGACGCGACGAAGTTCCCCGATCAGATCAAGGACGGGCTGCGTCCCTGGCAGCCGAAGAAGCTGTATCACGCGGCGGGATTCGGCTTCCCGGGCGAGCCGCCGGTCCAGGGCCGGGTCGCGCGAATCAACGCCAGCGTCTACGATCCCCTGCTCGGCAAGACCTACAACGACATCGGTTTCGAGGCGCGCAGCATGCACAAGTGCCAGGGGATGGGCCAGCTGCTGGCGCTGCCGATGCCGGCGATGACCGCGTCCTACCAGCTGGTCGAGACGACGCTGCCGGCGCAGATGCAGAAGGACGAGACCTCGCTCTTCGACGGCATCGAGACGAGCATCGCCAGCCTTGCGTCGTTTGCCGGGGGGCGGCCGCCGAAGGATCTCACCGAAGGGCTGAAAGTGATGTCGACGGCGGCCCTCACCGCGCAGAAGCTCTTCGACACCAGCACCGACGAGTCGACGCTGAAGCCGATCCTCGACGGGTTGTTCGCGATCCGCGTCCTGCGTCGCGAGCTGCGCAGCCTGCCGATCGACGAGGCCGGCAAGTTCGAGATCGATTTCCGTCTGCGGCAGAAGGAAGGCGAATTCCAGAGCGCCGCGCTCCTCGCCGGCAGCGTCAAGGTCGAAGCGCTCGCCGACGACGGCGTGGTCGTCCCGGGTCAGCCGGTGAAGGTGAACATCGTCGTGGCCAACTACGGCAGCGCGCCGGTCAGCGTGAAGCAGGTTCACGTCGAAGGATTCGAAGGGGACGCCGCCTGCTCGATGACCGCGTTCACGACCGGCGGATTCAATTTTTCGTTCGGCGGCCGCGGGACGCCGCCGCCGCCGGCGGCGCCGATGTCGACGCTGCCCAGAGGTCAGGTCGCGCATTGTGAACCGGCGCTGAAGATTCCCGCAACCGCACGAGTCACCGAGCCGTACTGGCACCGCAAAGGTGAAGAAGGGCGCTACACCTTCGATCAAGACGCGCCGTTCGGCCTGCCGATGCGGCGGTCGCCGTTCTACGTGCAGGTGACGCTCGCGATGGCCGGCGGCGAGGACGTGATCATCGGTCTCCCGGTCGAGCACCGCTACGAAGGCAACGTCTTCAGCGGCGAGAAGCGAACCGAGCTGCTCGTGGTGCCGGCGCTGTCGGTGCGGATGACACCGCAGATCGCGATCGTCCCGGCGGCGGCGATCCGCAGCGTCCCGCCGCCAACGCCGCCGCCCGCGGCGCGGCCGCCCGCCGGGCGGGGACGCGGCACCGGACGTTCCGGCGCGCCCGTCCCTGCTCCCGCGACGCCGCGGACGACGCCGCAGCGTGGCGCCGATTCGGCGCGGGCTGGCGGGCCGCCGCGACCGGAAACGCGGAGCGACGCGCCGACGCCCGAACGTGAGCTGCGCGTGACGCTCGTCAACGACACGCCCGGTGCGTTCGAGAGCGAGGTGCATCTGGAGGCGCCGGCCGGCTGGACGGTGATGCCAGCGCGGCAGGCGGTGAAATTCACGCGTGCGGACGAATCGCTGACGGTGCGCTTTCACGTGACGCCCGTACCCGGCACCGGCCCCGGCGCGTATCACGTCAAGGCAATCGCCACCGTCGGGGAACAGAGCTTCGATCGCGGCTACCAGGTGATCGAGTACCCGCACATCCGCCGGTATCACATCTACGACGCCGCGGACGCGACGCTGAAAGTGATCGACGTTCGAACGCCGTCCAACCTGACGATCGGCTACATCATGGGCGTCGGCGATCAGGTGCCGCCGGCGATCGAGCAGCTCGGCGCGAAGGTGCAGCTGATCTCGCCCGACGATCTCGCGTGGGGCGATCTGTCGCGGTTCGACGCGATCGTCACCGGGGTGCGCGCCTACGAGCGCCGCGACGATCTGCGCGCCAACAACAGCCGCCTGCTCGACTACGTGTCGAACGGCGGCACCGCGATCGTCCAGTACAACAAGTTCGAATTCAACGACGCCCAGTACGGCCCGTACCCGGCGAAGGTGAGCGCCGACCGCGTCACCGACGAGCACTCGCCCGTGCAGATCCTCGCGTCCCGCGATCCGCTGATGACGACGCCGAACGAGATCAACCAGGCGACGTGGGAGAACTGGGTGCAGGAGCGAGGACTGTACTTCCTCGGCGAACGGGATTCGCGCTACCACGACGTGGTTCAGCTCGAGGAGAATTTCACCTACAACAAGGGGGAGAAGACCGGCGCGCTCGTCGAGGCGAACTACGGCAAGGGCCGCTGGGTGTACGTCGGTCTCGGACTCTGGCGCCAGCTTCCGGCCGGTACCGACGGCGCCTATCAGCTGCTCGCCAATCTGATCGCGCTGGGAAAAGCAGGGCGCTGACCGTCAATGGCTGATGGCTGATGGCTGATGGCCATGGTTGATGGCCAATGGCGTTAGAATCCGAGGCTTCAACCATTCGCCATAGCCATCAGCCATTCAACCATCAGCCATGTCATGGACGTAGCTCTTACACCCCTAGAGTTTGCCCGGCGCGCGCGGGCGTTGTATTCCGATCGCGAGGCGCTCGTCGATGGCGCCTTGCGCCTCAGCTACCAGCAGTTCTTCGCCCGCTGCGACCGCTGGTCCGCGGCGCTGAAGACGCTCGGCGTCGGCCAGGGCGACCGCGTCGCCTACATCGCGCCAAATACGCACGCGCAGCTCGAGTCGTTCTACGGCGTGCCGCAGATCGGCGCCGTGCTGGTCCCGATCAACTATCGCCTCAGCGCCGACGAGTTCGAGTTCATCATCAACCACTCCGGCGCCACGGTCGTGTGCGCTCACGAGGATTATCTCGAGTGCGTCGACGGGATTCGCGCCCGGCTGCCAGGCGTCCGCCACTTCGTCGCCCTCGAAGGCTCGCGCGCCGGGTGGCTCGACTACGAGCAGCTGCTCGCCGCGGCGCCTGCAGAGTGCCCGCCGCCCGCGATCGAAGAATCCGACCTGCTGACGATCAATTACACGAGCGGCACGACCTCGCGGCCGAAGGGCGTGATGATCACGCACCGCAACGCCTACATGAACGTCGTCGGCACGCTGCTGCATCTGCCGATGCAACCCGCCGATCGGTATCTGTGGACGCTACCGATGTTCCACGCCAACGGCTGGACCTTCGTCTGGGCAGTGACGGCGGTCGGCGCCGGGCACGTGTGCCTGAGAAGGGTCGAGCCCCTCAGGATCTTCGAGCTGATCTCGTCGGAGAGTGTCTCGATGTTCTGCGCGGCGCCGACTGTCCTGATTGGCGTCGCCAGCGCGCCGGCCGAGGTCCGCGCCGGCGCGCCGAGAGGCCTTCGCGTCGTCACCGCCGGAGCGCCGCCGGCGGCGGCGACCATCGAACGCGTCGAGAACGAGCTCGGATGGACCATCACGCAGGTCTACGGCCTGACCGAGACGGCGCCGTTCATCACCGTCTGCGAGCCGCGTCCCGAGCACGACGCGCTCAGCCCTGCCGATCGTGCCGTGATCAAGGCGAGGCAGGGCGTCGAGCTGATCACGTCCGGAGAGCTGCGCGTGGTCGACGAGGGGATGCACGACGTGCCGCGCGACGGGCAGACCGTCGGCGAAATCGTCGTCCGCGGCAATGTCGTGATGAAGGGGTACTACAACGATCCCGACGCGACCGAGCAGGCCTTCGGCGGCGGCTATTTCCACAGCGGCGACGCCGCCGTCGTCCATCCGGACGGCTACGTCGAGATCCGCGATCGCCTGAAGGACGTGATCATCAGCGGCGGCGAGAACATCTCGTCGGTCGAGGTCGAAGGCGTGCTGCTCCGTCACGCCGCCGTTCAGGAAGCGGCGGTGGTCGGGATGCCGGATACGCGCTGGGGCGAAGCGCCGCATGCGTTCATCGTGCTCAAACAGGGTGCGGCCTGTACGCCCGACGAACTTCGCGCGCACACCCGCGAGCGGCTGGCGCACTTCAAGTGTCCGCACAGCTTCACGTTCGTGAGCGAACTGCCGAAAACGGCGACAGGCAAGATTCAGAAGTTCGTGCTGCGCGGGCGGAAATCGGCCATCGCCACGCAGTAGCGACTCGCGGGCCGGGTCTGGCCGGCAGGCCGTCGGACACCGCCGCCCGCGTCAGTACTCGATGCGATAGAGGCTGATTTCCCGGTCAGCCCACGAGCGCCGGCCCTGCAGCGTCAGACCGCAGCGGCATTCGTCCGCGGCGCGCGTGATGTTGTCGTACTCCGCACGCTCGAGAAACTCACCGTGGAGGAGCGCGTATCTGGCGCCGCGCGACCGCAGGGCGTGCATCGAACGCTCGTCCGGAAACCCCCGCATCGCTCCGGCCAGGTGCAGGTACGAGGGCGGAAAGAAGCCGCTGTATCCGTTCAGCAGCCGCTGCCGGTGGAACGTCGAGTAATACATGTAGGTCTGGTCGCCGCCGACCATGACGGGAATCTCGACGATCGGTACTGGCGATGAGCCGCCCGCGTCGGGCATCAGCTCCATGTAGATCGACGGCGGAGCAGCCGGGATCGCCGCGAGGTGCATCGGAGTCGGCCAGCTTTCGACGAGGACGCCAACGCAGATCACCACCGCCATCGCTGTGGCCGCATGGCCGTGTCTGAATCGTCGCGCCAGACGGTCGAAGCCGAAGCCGGCGAGGACCGTGAGCGAGAACCCGACGAGGATCACGGCGAGCGCCGGGATTCGCAGCGCGCGGAATGCCGGCACGTATTCGTACAACGCGCGGTACGCCGGCGCATTCACCCCGAACGTGAGCGTGATCCCCCACGCCAGCCCGGCGGCGTAGACGAGCCGTATTGCCGACACCGGAGGCCACAGCGCGATCGCCGACAGCCCGACGGCGATGATCCCCGGAAACAGGTTGCGTTCCTCGGCGCCGAATCGCGCCGCCGACCACCCGAAGAGCCGGTTGTTCCGCGGTGCGGCGAGGTAATGCTGCCACGTGGCGCTGCGGGACGCGATCTCGGACAACCCACGTTCGCCGACGACGGCGTGCGCGGCGAGGTACGCGCGTCCGACCGGAGCGAAAAGCGCGATCGCGACGACGACTGCCAGCGCGATCGCCCGCAGCCGCACCCAGTCGAACCGGCGGAGCGCGAACCACAAGAGGCCGCCGACGATCGCGACGTAGCTCGCCAGATACACGCCGTAATACATGCATGAGAGCAGCTGGCAGGCGATCGCGCCACCGAGCAGGACGCCGTCCGACAGCCGGCCGTTGTCCAGCAGACGGTGGTAGGCCCACAGACTCAGCGGAATCCACTCGGCCTGCTGAAGCTGCAGTTGCGGATAGTGACTGAATCGAAACGGGAGAAAGGCAAAGATGACGCCCGCCACCAACGCGGCCGGAACCCGGCCTGTCAGCCGGCGCACCAGCAACGCCGCACCCACGCCGGACAGCACGAACCCGGACAGGAAAATCGCGTTGTACACGAGCACCCGGTTGACGCCCATCCACAGCAACGGCGTCGCAACCGCCGAGGGAGCGAGCAGTGTTTCCGAATAAGCCAGCGTCCATCGCTCGGGCGAGAAGATGTTGCCGTCGAAGAGACGGGCGGGATCAGTCCGCAGCTGATAGGCAATCCAGTCCAGCGTCCACAGATTGAGCAGCGGGTCGCCTGGATCGTGGACGGCGTCCCGCATGTGCCAGACGAGCGGCGCCGTGATGGCGAGGGCTACTGCCGTCAGCAGCGCCGTTGTCGCGATCAGGAAAACGGCGATGCGAACACGGCTGGACGCGTCGGCGCCGCGCCGCGGCGTGACGTCGGGTACGAACAGCGCGGCGTAGCGGTCCGTCTGCTTCCACTCGGCGAAGCGACGCGCCGTGTCGCGGTGGATCGGCGACCCGCGAAACGCCAGGTGGCGGACCGCGGTGATCCCCGCGGCCCAGAGCAGAAGGCGCCCCGGCGTTCGCACGCTCAGCAGCACGCCGAGCAGTCTGATTCGGAATCCTCCGGTGAACGCGACCAGCGCCGCCAGCAGAAGGAGGCCGAGCGTGGCGAGGTCGGCGGCGTGTGCCCACGCTGGAGGGGTGTCGCGATTCACTGAGGTTGCCTCGCGGCAGCTGGGCCGCTCATGTCCGTTCTTTCTGTCCGCGCGCCGGGCGGCCGAGCCAGAGGATGAAGAGCAACAGCAGCGACGCGGGGATGAACGGACCCCACCACGCGCTCACGCCGATCGCGCTCATCGTCAACGCGCCGCCTTTGACGAGCGCCATGATCGTGCCGGCCCAGGCGAACGCGCTGATCAGGTTGAGCGCGGTGAACTTCTCGGGTCTGACATTCGCGACCGCGCATGCCGCCGGGATGGCCGTGCGCAGGCCGGGGAGAAAGCGGGTGGCGAGGATGATCAGCGTCTCGTGCGCGTGGACGTGCCGGCTGACCCGTCTCTCGAACTTGGCGATCTTCGGATAGCGATCGAGCCAGTGCACGCGCCCACGGAGCAGGTAGAACCAGAAGTTGTCGCCGGTCGAGCCGCCAAGCGCGCCGGCGATCAGCACGCCCGCCCAGTTCAGCGTGCCGTGCGCCGCGAGCGAGCATTGCAGGATGTAGTAAGCCTCGCCTTCGATGATCGCGGCGATGTAAATCGAGAGGTAGACCAGCACTACGCCGATTTAAGCACGTCGCGGACCGTCGACGCGACGCGCTCGATCTGCTCGCTGGTGAGACCCGCGTAGACCGGCACCTGCATTGCCTGCGCCGCGCGCCGCGCGCCGTCGGCTTCGGCACGGACGGCGCCGAAGAGCTCCATGTCCGGCGGCACATCCACATGCAGCGTTTCGATGTCGATGCCGCGGCGCACGCATTGGACGACCAGGTCGTCGCGCTTCAATCCGTCCGGTCCGTAGACGCAGTACTGGTAGTACACGTGCGTGCGATCCGGCGGCACGACCGGTGGCTGGATGCCGGGCACGCCGGCCAGCGTTCGCGTGACGTACTCGGCGTTGGCGCGTGCCTGGCCGGTCCACTCGTCGAGATGCGCGAGCGCTTCGAGGCCGATCGCCGCCTGAACGTTCGGAAAGCGCTCTGTGTACTGCTCAGGCAGGGGATTCAGCGATCGGATCTTCTCCCAGAGGAAGACGTCCGGGTTGGCGTCGATCAACGCGGAGACCCAGAGGACGGGGAACAGCGAGATCGAGAACACCCATGGCTTGATGAAGATGCGCTGCAGCCGGCCCAGCAGGAGCCGATCGCGGACGCGCTTCTCGCTCGGCCACGGCAGCGCCTCGACACTCTGCCGCACCCGCGCCGCGACGGCGCGATCGCTGACGAGCGCCGCCCCTCCGCCATAGCAGTTCAGCGGCTTCAGCGTCTGGAAACTGAAGAGCGCGCCGGTGCCGAACGTGCCGACCGGCCTGCCCTTGTAGGTCGCGCCGAGCGCGTGCGCGCAGTCCTCGAGCACGATCAGGTCGTGCTTGGCGGCGATCGCGAGGATGCGGTCCATGTCGCACGGCAGCCCGTAGAGATGTGTCGGCACGATAGCGCGTGTCTTGTCGGTGATCGCACGCTCGACCGAGTCGGGATCCATGTCGAACGTCTTCGGATCGACGTCGGCGAAGACCACCGAGAAGCCCGCTACCCGCGCGAGCTCCGGCACCACCCAGAAGGTCAGCGACGGAAAGATGATTTCAGATCCGGCTGGCAGGTCGAGCGCCTTCAGTATGCAGTAGAAGGCCATCCTCCCGTAGGCGGCGGTGATCGCCGACGCGGCGTCGAGCCCGTGACGGCGGGCGAAGGCTGCTTCGAACTGCTGAATCTGGGGACCCTGAACGAACTCACCGCGAGCCGTGCAGGCCGCGACGATTTCTTCGGTGTTGGGCAGGACTCGCGCCCCGTAGCGCGAGATGGCCGCTCGCATGAGTCAGCAGACCGCCACGATTGAGAACGCCAAGACCGCCAAGACCGCAAAGACCATATCAGGAAAATGCTTTGCGGGCTCTGCGGCCCTTGCGTCAACGCTCTAGCAGGCGACCGGTCGCGAGAAGTCGGCGATCTCTTCCCGCGAGTGGCGATCGTTGACCCGGCGATCCATCCGGCTCACCCACTGGCGGATCGCCGTGTTCTGGATCTTGAGGAAGTTCGCGAGATACGACGGCCGCATGTAGAACCGCTTGTACGCCGCGCCGAGGAGGAACCGGAGCTCCCGCTCGGTGAGGTTCGGATGGCGGAACGTCGGCGTGTAGCCGTCGAACTTCTCCCAGTCGGTTTCCGTCAGGAGCGGCTCGATCTGCTTGAACATCGGCGTCCCCGGGTACGGCGTCAGCATCTTGAACTGCGCGAACGTCGAGCCGAGGTCGGTCGCGTAGTCGATCGTCGCGGCGATCGAGTTCCAGTCGTCCTGCAGGAATCCCAGCACGTAGAACGCCGCCGTAACGATGCCGAGCTTGCGGCAGTGCGCCATGATCTGCCGCTGATGCACCTGCGGAATCGGGCGTCGCCCGGATTTCTTCAGCGTCGCCGGATCGAGCGATTCGACGCCGAAGCTCATCGCGCGGAAACCGGCCCCGTAGAGTCGGTCGAGCAGCTCGACGTCCAGCCGATCGAGCCGCGTCTCGGCCTCGAAGGTGAGCGCCAAACCGCGCCCCTGGATCTGGTCGCACAACTCGACGACGCGGTCACGCTGCTCGGTGAACAGCGGATCGCGGAAGATGACGTACGGCCGCGGCACCTGATCGCACAGCCGCTCGATCTCGTCGACGATGTTCTGAATCGAGCGGGCACGATAGCCGGCGAGGATGCGATGGGGGCAGTAGGTGCAGAACTCGGGACAGCCGCGGCTCGCCAGCAGCGGGTATCCGCCGCCGACCGGCCGCGACGACCACTTGATCCCGAACTTCCGCCCGCGATCCTCGGTGACGAGATCCCAGCGCGGAAACGGCAGCGAATCGAGATCGTCGATCTGCTTGCTGACGGTGACCCCGGTGGGTATCTCGCCCGCGGCGAGCCGCATCACCGCCGCCTCGGGCTCACCGTTCAGAATGAAATCGCAGTGATCGCGGAAGAGCGCCGGCATCTTCGACGCGGTGATGCCGACGAACCCGACCTTCACGCCGCGCCCACGCATCTGGTCGGCCCACGCGGTTTCCGCCTTGTGATCGACGAGCGACGAGAGCACCAGCGCCACGTCTCCGTCGACGAGGTCGCCGCGCGTCCACTTCACCTCGTGACCGGCGCGCGCGAGAATCGCCGCGCTGTAGGCCATGTGCACGCTGGGGACGTCGTGGAACTGTTTCTTGCAGTAGGCGATGACGTTCGTTACACGCGTAAACGGATCGAGCCGCGACCCGTAGCCGCCGACGACGGTATCTTTACTGACGAAGCCTCGATTGGATTTCAAATCTGCGAGCACGACTCGCATCTAGGCACCTCTCCATTGGCAAACCAACAACGATCGCGTGGAACGACGAGCGTCAGGCGGCCGATGGGGGTCCCCGAGGTGAACGCGGGCAGAACGTCGGACTACGCGGCCGGATGTCGGCCGCATGAGGTAACAGCCCGACGAGCAGAAGCGACGGAACCGGGCGGCCGTCTTCTTCGATGCGTGCGGCCTGCACGTCGCTTTGAATGGCGGCGGGTTCGTTGTGGAAATTCGTGCGCGTCGCGCGGCGCAGGCGCGCCGTCGGATCGGTCAGGCCGAATTGAAGCGGCGTCGCTGGTTTGAGCGGGCCGCCGAACGACTTCGTGTGTCGAGGGAGCTTCCGAACCGCGGTCGGCTGTGCTTCGCATGCCGACGCGAGGTTCACGACCGGTGCCGCGTAGGCCGGTGAAACGGACGCCGTCCAGACCAGCGCAACGCCGCCAGCAGTCGTCAGCGCACGGACAATCGATGACAAAAAACGCATTGAGCCGGTTACAGTCGAGCGGGGCGGCATCACTATCCCACAGCCCGCCGACCGGGTGCAACCGGGCAAACAGTGTAACCCGTTCAACTTATAATGCGCCTTCCGCGCAGGTCTGCGCTCTTTTTCCTGAATTCCACCAGTGATCGCCATATCTTCGCCGCCCGACTCCGTTATCGTCCTCGGCGCGGGACCTGCCGGCGCGACGGCGGCTCGCGCCCTCGCACTCCGCGGGATCGCCGTCCGTCTGCTCGATCGAGCCGCCTTTCCCCGCAACAAACCGTGCGGCGGCGGGATCAGCGTTCGCGTGCTCACGCGCTTTCCCTACTTGGAACGCGAGCTCGCGCGAATCGCCACCCACGCCGTCTCGCGGCTGTATCTCGAGGGGCCCGACGGCGACGCCACCGTCGTGGAGTCGGACGGTCCGGCCGCGCTGATGATCCGGCGCGTCGAGTTCGATGCATTGCTGGTGTCGCTCGCACAGCAGGCTGGCGCCGCGCTCGTGACCGGCGCGGACATCGTTCAGGCGCATCAGGACAACGACGCCGTCACGCTCGTGGCACGCGACGGCCGCCGCTTCCGTGCGCCGATCGTCATCGCCGCGGATGGCGTTTACAGCGTCGTCGCGCGACGGCTCGGCATCAATCCGGGATGGAGCGCCTCGGCTGTTGCGCTCGACATGATGGAAGAGACACCGCGATCGGCGCTCCGCGACGTCGATCCGTCCACGCTCTGGGTGTCGTACGGCTTTAACCCGTCGGGGGGACGCTCGGTCAAAGGAAGAAGCGCGGCTGAAGGGTATGCCTACATTTTCCCGAAGCGCGACCACGTGAACATCGGGATCGGGTATGTTCTCTCGCACTACCGCGCCGCCGTGGGACACGCGCCGTACGATCTGCAGCGCGGGTTCGTCGCCGCGCTTCGCGAACGCGGCATCGTCGTCGGCGATTCAGTACGGAGCAATTTCACGCCGTTCCTCATCCCGGTGGGAGGTCCGCTGCGGCATCCGGCGCGGGGCCGCGTGCTGCTGGCCGGCGACGCCGGAGGATTCGTGAACGGCTTCACCGCCGAGGGGATCTACTACGCGATGGTCACGGGCGATCTCGCTGGGAGGGCGGTCGCCGCCGGCGGCGACATAAGGAGCCTGGCGGCGCGGTATCGGCGCGCGTGCGATTACGAAATTGGCGCCGAGCTTCGGGATTCCGTGCTGATCCAGCGCTACCTCTTCGCCGATCGGCGCCGGATCGCCGGAGTGATTCAAGGCACGCGACGTGAAACGGCGACGACGCGGGCCGTGCTGGAATTCGCGGTCGGCCGGCGGTCGTACCGGAGCCTGCGGCGGCGGCTGCTCGCCCGGTCGCCGGTCCTGGCGGGCCGGCTGGTCTGGGAGAAGCTCCGCACGAATTTTGTTGTCCCGCGGTCGCAGCATTCCTAGGATGTGAGCAGGAAAAACGATGCCCCGCACTTCTGATCGCGAAATCGAACACCTGCTGCGCCGCGCCGGCTTCGGCGCGCGTCCCGACGAACTCGACATGTACGGCCAGATGTCGATTCCCCAGGCGGTCGACACGCTGCTGAACTTCGAGGGCGTCGCGGACACCGTGGACGGCTTGATCGGCACGACCGGCTACGTGAACGTCACGCTGCGCGGTCAGTTCTCGCCGCAGTCGAACATCACCGACGCCAGGCAGCGATGGCTGTTCCGGATGGTGCACACCGACCGGCCGCTGCAGGAGAAGATGACGCTCTTCTGGCACAACCACTTCGCGACCGGCTACAACAAGATCGCCGGCGCGCTGGGTGCGACAGAAGGCTCGCGCTACCTGGCGGCGAAGTCGTCGGAAGATCCCGGCCGCGTGCGCGGGCAGCTCGAGATGCTGCGCGAAAACGCCCTCGGCAACTTCCGCGACATCCTGGTGAACATCGCGAAGGACGCCGCGATGCTGGTGTGGCTCGACGGCCGGACCAACACGCGCGCCAAGCCGCAGGAGAACTTCGCGCGCGAGATCATGGAGCTGTTCACGGTGGGCGTCGGCAACTACACGGAAGAGGACGTGTATGCCGGCGCGCGCGTGTTCACCGGCTGGAACATGCAGCAGGTCGGATCGGCTGCCGACGGCTCGCGGCACTGGGAATTCATCTACAACGCGAGCCAGCACGAGACGACCGCGAAGACGTTCAGCTTTCCGATCGGATCGGCCGGCAGCCGCACGATCGCCGCGCGCGCCGCGTCCGACGGCATGCAGGACGGCATGGATCTGATCAACGCGCTGGCGGCGAACCCCAACACCGCACGGTATCTTGCGACCAAGCTGTATCGCTTCTTCGTGAACGACATCGGCCCGGTGAATTCGACATTCGTGGACCGGATCGCGAACGTCTATCTGCAGAGCCGCTACGACATGCGGGCGGTGATGCGCGAGGTGCTGCTGTCGCCCGAATTCTGGGATCCGGGCGCGTACTTCGCCCGCTACTCGTGGCCGGTCGAGTTCGTCGTCCGAACCTTGAAGGACGTCGGCTGGAAGGGGTTCTCGGTCAACGACGCGCTGACGCCGCTCTCGAACATGGGTCAGATTCTCTACGAGCCGCCGGACGTCAGCGGCTGGGACGCCGGGCAGACGTGGTTCTCGACGAGCGCGATGCTCTCGCGTCTCAATTTCGCCGCGTCGCTGGCCGGCAACCAGAAATTCAATCTCACGACCGCGGTCAAGGCGGCGAACGCGCATCGGTCGCCGGAAGCGCTGCTCGCCTTCATCAGCGACTCGCTCATCACCGCGCCGGCCGACGCGAGCGTCGCGGCGGAGCTGTCGGCGTACTTGCGAGCGACCGGCGCGTGGACCGGCAGCGACGCGCAGATTCAGGCAAAAACCGCCGGCCTCGTTCACCTCGTCGCGGGATCGCCGGAGTACCAGCTGATATGAAGGTCACCAGACGGCAATTCGTCAAGGGCGGCGTCGCCGCGTTCACGGTGACGTTCGCCGCTCCGGAGTTTCTGTCGGACCTGGCACGGGCGCAGGGCGCGCACACGCGCAACTTCGTCGTGCTGTATCTGAGCGGCGGCAACGACGCGCTCAGCATGCTCGTGCCCTACAACGATCCCTTCTACTACAATCGGCGGCCGACACTCGCGGTGCCGGCAGGCCAGGTGCTGCAGGTTGGAACCGATTCGTCGGGCGCCACGCTGGGACTGCACCCGCGCCTCACCGGCCTCAAGCAGATCTTCGACCAGGGCCGGCTGGCGCTGATCCAGCGGACCGGCTACGAAAATCAGAGCCGCTCGCACTTCCTCGGCACCGACATCTGGTCGACCGCCGATCCGGCGAATTCGCAGGCGCTCGGCTGGGTGGGACGCTATCTCGACTCGCTGCCGTCGCCGGTCGATGCATTGGTCGGCTGGAATACGACGGCGACGCTGCCGCACGTGCTGCAGGGACGCACGGCCGTTCCCGCGATCGCCAGCCCTGCAGGCTATGCCTTCGCCAGCCCGAACACCGGCGCCGAGGCGACCGCCGAGCGCAACGCAGCGGTGCGCATCGCCTCGCACGTGCCGGTCGATCGGCCGCAGCTGGCGTTCGTCTACAGCAGCTCGCAGGAGGCGCTCGGGACGCTCGATCGAGTGGCGACCGTTGCGCAGTACACGCCGACCATCACCTATCCGAACACCGGCTTCGGCCAGGCGCTGCGTGCGGTGGCCGGCGCGATGAACCGCGGCATCGGCACGCGAGTGTTCTACGTGACGACCGGCGGCTTCGACACCCACTCGGGCCAGAGCGTCAACGCCGCCAACGGCGCCTACTACAACCTGATGGCGACGCTCAACGACGGTCTGATCGCGTTCTACAACGATCTCAAGAACCAAGGTCTGCTCGACGACACGCTCGTGCTCAGCTTCTCCGAGTTCGGGCGGCGCATCACCGAGAACGGCAGCCAGGGCACCGACCATGGCGCTGCATCTGTGATGATCGCGATGGGCGGCCGCGTCAGCGGCGGCCTGTACGGCACCTCGGCGAACCTGAACACCGATCCTGCGAATCCGACGCTGGAGAACGCCGCGGGCGACATCCGCTGGGAAACCGATTTCCGATCGGTCTACGCGCGGGTGATCGACAACTGGCTGGGCGACGACTCGACGCGCCTGCTGAACGGCAACTTCAGAAAGGCGTCGCTGACCTTCATCTGAGACAAGGGCGCAGAGCCCTTTGTTATCCTCTGCGCCCTTGACGTAAGCTCTCCGTCACGCATGCCTCCGATCAAGCGTACCAAGTTCAGGCTCACCTCCGAGCAGCTGCTCGAGATGTTCTACTGGCTGAAGTTGATCCGCGCGTTCGATCTCCGTCTGAGCACGCTCGTCAAGCAGGGGAAGGTCCGCAGCGGCGTCTATACCGGGATCGGCCAGGAAGCGATTATCGTCGGCACCTGCTTCGGTCTGCGGCGCGAGGACTTCATCTGCCCGCTGCACCGCGACCTCGGCGCGTTCCTCATGAAAGGCGTCGACGCGCGCACGATGATGTCGCAGATGTTCGCCAAGACCACCGGGCTGTCGAAGGGGCGCGACTCGGCGCTCCACAGCGGCGTCAACGAGCTCGGCATCTTCGGCAACACCAGCATGCTCGGCGCGAACCTTCCGGTCGCCGCCGGCCTCGGCTTCACCTTCAAGATGGAGAAGTCCGACAACGTGGTCATCGCCTACTTCGGCGAGGGTGCCAGCAACGTCGGCGACTTCCACGAGGCGCTCAACTTCGCCGGCGTGCAGCAGCTCCCGATCGTCTTCGTCTGCGAGAACAACCAGTACGCCTACTCGGTGCCGCTCGAGAAGACGATGGCGATCGACGACGTGGCGATCCGAGCGGAGGGCTACGGGTTCGAGGGGGTGGCGATCAACGGCAACGACGTCCTCGCCGTCTACCAGTCGATGCAGGGTGCGCTGGCCAGAGCGCGGGGCGGCGACGGCCCGACGCTGATCGAGTGCAAGACCTATCGGTGGCACGGCCACTCGGAGCACGACAAGGCGTTCTATCGCACGGACGAAGAGCTCGCGATGTGGAAGAGCCGCGATCCGATTCCGACCTTCACCACCTACCTGCGCGCGAGACACGTGCTCGACGACCAGAAGCTGAAGGAGGTCGAGGACAAGGTCACCGCGACCATCGACGATGCCGTCGAGTTTGCGTCGAACGCGCCCGATCCGACGCCCGAAGACGCGATCAGCGAGCTGTATGCGTAGGCGGTCACGCCGTTCGTCATGAGCAAAGAGCTTTCGTACCTCGAAGCGATCCGCGAGGCGCTCGTCGAAGAGATGCGCCGCGACGCGAAGGTGTTCGTGCTCGGCGAGGACGTCGGGCCGTACGGCGGCGCGTTCGGCGTCACCCAGGGGCTCTACGAGGAGTTCGGCGAGCTGCGCGTCGTCGATACGCCGATCTCCGAGTCGGCGATCGTCGGGATCAGCATCGGCGCGTCGCAGCGCGGCTACCGGCCCGTCGCCGAAATGCAGTTCGCCGACTTCATCTCCTGCGGCTTCGATCAGATCGTCAACCAGGCGGCGACGCTGCGCTTCCGCTACGGCGGCCGCGCGACGGCGCCGATCGTCGTCAGGGCGCCGAGCGGCGGCAACGTCGGCGGCGGGTTGTATCACTCGCAGAATCCCGAGGCGTGGTTCATCCACCGGCCCGGCCTGAAGGTCGTGGCGCCGTCGACGCCGTACGACGCGAAGGGCCTGCTCAAGGCGGCGATCCGCGACGACAACCCGGTCATCTACTTCGAGCACAAGTATCTGTATCGCCGCGGGAAGGGCCCGGTGCCGGAGGGCGACGCGGAGATCGTGCCGATCGGCGAGGCGGCGATCCGCCGCGAGGGAGGTGACGCGACGCTGATCGCGTACGGCGCGATGATGCTGCCGTCGCTCGAGGCGGCCGATCGCCTGGCGCGGGAAGGCGTCGAGGTGGAAGTGATCGATCTGCGCACCCTGCAGCCGTTCGACAAGCCTGCGATCTTCCGCTCGCTGGACAAGACCAGCCGACTGCTGATCGTCCAGGAAGACGTCAGGACGCTCGGCCTCGCCTCCGAGATCTCGGCGGTGGTGATGGAAGAGAA
>DATFWL010000463.1:0-15708 GCA_035259385.1 Vicinamibacterales bacterium
ACGACATGCCGGAAGTGGCGAGCAAGATGCAGACCACGCGGCAGGCTGCGGCGATTCACGGAATCGGGCGCCTTTCACACGGCGCGTTCGGCGCCGGTCACGGCGGTCAGACATTTCCGTCGGAGTCGTAGCCCAGGCCTACATCGATGTAGGATTCCCTGCTGAACCGGCGGCTACCGACGATCGTCCTCTCCTACAAAAATGTCCTATGAACTCATCGAGCCAACAGGATCGTAGGATCGACGCCGTGACCTCCCGCAGCCGCCCGCCTGCGGCCGATGCCGACGCCCGGACCCGCGAGATCCGCCGTCTGTCGACGCTGCTCGAGGTGAGCCAGGCGTTGTCCGGCACGCTCAACGTCAAGGGCTCGCTCCACCGCGTCCTCGAGATCCTGGCCCGCCACCACGGCGTCGTGCGCGGCATCGTCTCGCTGGTCGATGCCGACGGCGACCTGCGCGTCGAGGCATCGGACGGCCTCGGCGACGGCTCGCGCCCGGTCCGCTACGGGATCGGCGAAGGCATCACCGGCCAGGTGGTCCAGAGCGCGAAGCCGATCGTCGTGCCGCGGGTCAGCCGCGAGCCGGCCTTCCTGCACCGCGCCGCCCGCCGTCCCGAGCTCGCGCACCAGGAGCTCAGCTTCATCTGCGTGCCGATCGTCCTGAACCGCCGCGCGATCGGCGCGCTCGCCGTCGATCTCCGCTACAAGGAGGATCGCAACTTCGAGCGCAACACCAAGTTCCTCGGCATCGTGGCGTCGATGATCGCGCAGGCGGTGAAGATTCAGCGGCTGATCGAAGAGGACAAGCGGCGGCTGGTCGACGAGAACACGCACCTGCGCCAGGAGCTGCGCGAGCGCTACGACTTCTCGAAGTTCGTCGGCACCAGCGGCCCGATGCGGCAGATCTTCGAGCAGGTGGCGCAGGTCGCCGCCACCAACACGACCGTGCTGATCCGCGGCGAGTCGGGCACCGGCAAGGAGCTGATCGCCCATGCGATTCACTACGGATCGCTGCGCGCCAGGAAGCCGTTCGTCAAGGTGAGCTGCGCGGCGCTGCCCGACAGCCTGATCGAATCCGAGCTGTTCGGCTACGAGAAGGGCGCGTTCACCGGCGCCGAGGCGCGCCGGAAAGGTCGCTTCGAGCTCGCCGAAGCCGGGACGCTGTTCCTCGACGAGATCGGCGACGTCAACCTGGCGACGCAGGTCAAACTCCTGCGCGTGCTGCAGGAGCGCGAGTTCGAGCGCGTCGGCGGCACCGAGACGGTGAAGGCGAACGTCCGGCTGGTCGCTGCCACCAACAAGGATCTGGAGCGCGCGATCGCGGCCGGCACCTTCCGCGAGGATCTCTACTACCGGCTCAACGTGTTCACGGTCTTCGTGCCGCCGCTGCGCGAGCGGAAGGCCGATCTCGTGCTGCTCGTCGATCACTTCCTCGAGAAGTTCGCCCGCGAGCACGCGCGCAGCATCAAGCGCATTTCGACGCCGGCGATCGACATGCTGGCCAGCTATCACTGGCCGGGGAACGTGCGCGAGCTGGAGAACACCCTCGAGCGCGCGGTGCTGATGTGCGAAGGCGAGGTGATTCACGGCCACCACCTGCCGCCGTCGCTGCAGACGGCCGAAGCGTCCGGCACGGTGACGCGGGTGTCGCTGCGCGACGCCGTCGGCGCCTACGAGAAGGATCTGATCCAAGACGCGCTGAAAACCACCAGGGGCAACTGTGCCAAGGCGGCGCGACTGCTCGACGCGACCGAACGCATCATCAACTACAAGGTGCGCCGGTACGGCATCGACGCCAGGCGGTTCCGGTCATGACGCGGACGCGCGGCTGACCGATCGCGCGGCAACCTCCGGACTCTCCAGATTGAGCGGATCGGCGGCAGCCTCGTCCGGCGGAAGGTCGTCGAGCATCGACGCGAGGCAGGCCGGGCAGATCGTGTGCGTGACGCCGGCGGCCGAAGGCGGCGCGGTCACCGTACATTGACACCACGCGCACACCACCGTCAGGACCCGTTCAGCCATTCAGCAGCCTCTCCTTCGTTTCCGCCCGTGAGCTCGTCGGTGGCCGACGCCGTGCGTCGTGGTCCGTGCAACGCAACGGCGGTGCCGGTGCAGCCGGCGGTCAGCGTCCGCCGCAGGCGAACTCTATGGACACGGCCGTGTTCCATCGTGGAGCGCCGGGTCCCGAAAGAGGCCACCCTGGCTTGACACGCGTTCCGGTTTGCAAAAAGGATTGGCAGCGTCTCCACATGAAGCTCACACTCTCCAGCGTCGTCGCGGCGCCACGGGAACGCGTGTTTGCCGCGCTCGTCGATCCCGCGATCCTCCAGCAGTGCATTCCCGGCTGCGAGTCGCTCGTCGAAGTCAGCCCCGATGTCTTCGAAGCGACATTGAAGATTGGCATCGCCGGCCTCAAGGGCACCTACAAGGGCAAGGCGACGATCCGCGACCGCCAGCCGCCCGCGTCGCTGACGCTGTCGTTCGAAGGAAAGGGCGGACCCGGGTGGGTGCGCGGGACCTCAGCAATCGGCCTGAGCAGCGACGACGCTGCGACACGCGTGGCGTCCGACGCAGAGGTTCAGGTCGGCGGCCTGATCGCTGCGGTCGGATCACGACTGGTCGAAGCGGCCGCGAAGAAGCTCGCATCCGATTTCTTCACCGAGCTCGGCGCGCAGCTCGCCCGGTCGGAGGGGAGTGTGGGACCGAAGGGGAGTGTGGGACCGATGGGCCCATAGGGTGGGTGGGGTAGGACCGATGGGGTCCCCGCCCTCCTTACCCAGCCCATGGGCCTGTCGGTCCTACACTCCAGTCTGACCGGGTCACCGCGCCGCGGCGGCGTAGGCGTCGGCGGTTTCGTGCGCGTGGTACGAGCTGCGGACGAGCGGTCCTGATTCGACGTGCACGAAGCCGAGGTCGAGCGCGATCGCTTTCAGCTCCGCGAACTCTGCCGGCGTGTAGTAGCGGGTCATCGGCGCATGCGCCGCCGACGGGCGGAGGTACTGCCCGATCGTGAGCACGCCGCAACCGACGTCACGCAGATCGCGGAACGTCGCGATCAGCTCGTCCCACTCCTCGCCGAGGCCCACCATGAGGCCGGTCTTGGTCGGAATCTGCGGCGCGTAGCGGCGCGACCGATCGAGCAACTCCAGCGTGCGCGGATAGCGTCCACCCGAGCGCGCCATCCGATACAGGCGCGGAACCGTCTCGGTGTTGTGGTTGATGATGTCGGGCTGCGCGTCGAGCACCGTGTGCAGTGCTGCCTCGTGTCCCTGGAAGTCCGGAATCAGCACCTCGATCCGGCACTCGGGGAGGCGCGCCCGGGTTTCGCGGATCGTCGCCGCGAAGATCGACGCGCCGCCGTCAGCCAGGTCGTCGCGGTCGACCGAGGTCACGACGACGTAGGTCAGTCCGAGGGCGCGGATGGCGTCGGCGACGCGCGCCGGCTCCGCCGTATCGACCTGCGCCGGACGTCCGTGCGCGACCGCGCAATACGAACAGGCGCGCGTGCACACGTCGCCGAGAATCATGAACGTCGCGGTCCCGTGATTCCAGCATTCCCCGATGTTCGGGCACTGCGCCTCCTCGCACACCGTGTGCAGGTTCAGCTCGCGCATCAGCCCTTTCAGCCGCAGGTAGCGGGGCGAGCCGGGCGCGCGGACCTTCAGCCAGTCCGGCTTTGGCGCTCGAGGTTGCGAGGGAGTGAGCGGAATGACCCGGGGCATCGACGCTTCGATTATATCGGGACGCCTCCGGAAACCGCGAGGGCCGGGACGCGCGCCGAGAGGCGGGCCCGCCACGTGACACGCCGATCGTTGCGGAGTTTTGGTAGGCTATGCCCGGCTCACACGCAAAGGATCCGCGATGACGCAGACATCGATAACGATTACCGTGAACGGCAAACGGCGCGCGGCCAGCGTCGAACCTCGCATGCTGCTCGTGCACTTCCTGCGCGAGCAGCTCCGCCTGACCGGCACCCACATCGGGTGCGACACCAGTCAGTGCGGCGCCTGCACGGTGCTGCTCGACGGCCGCAGCGCGAAGTCGTGCACGATCTTCGCCGTCCAGGCCGACGGATCGGAGATCACCACGATCGAGGGGCTCGCCCGCAACGGCGAGCTCCATCCCTTGCAGCAGGGATTCTGGGAGGAACACGGGCTCCAGTGCGGGTTCTGCACGCCGGGCATGATCATGGCGGCGGTGACGCTGCTCGACGACACCCCGTCGCCGTCGGAGCGCCAGATCCGCGAAGGCATCTCCGGCAATCTCTGTCGCTGCACCGGCTACCAGCACATCGTCAACGCCATTCAGTACGCCGTCGACAAAAAGTGAGGAAGAGGTGACCATGCCCGCGTCTCCCGTGTTGCCGAAAATGATCGGCGAGCGCGTCAAGCGCCGCGAGGATCCTCGTCTCATTCGCGGCCGCGGCACGTACGTCGACGACATCGCCATCGTCGGCATGCAGCAGCTGGCGTTCAAGCGCAGCGAGATCGCGCACGGCCGCATCCGGTCGATCGACGCCTCGGCCGCCGAACAGATGGAGGGCGTCGAGGCGGTCTTCACCGGGAAGCAGATCGCCGAATTTCTCGGACCGATGCCGATCGGGACGCCGTTCCCGTCGCCGGAGCATCGCGCCGTCGCCGTCGACACGGTCCGCTTTGCCGGCGAAGCGGTAGCGGTGGTGGTCGCGCGCGATCGCTACGTCGCGCGCGACGCGGCCGACGCGATTGTCGTGTCCTACGACCCGCTCCCGGCGGTCGTCGACGTCGAGCGCGCGATGACCGGCCAGCCGGCGGTCATCCATCCCGACTTCAAGAACAACCTGGCCGTGCCGCTGGTACCGAGCGGCACCGGCGTCAGCGCCGACGGCACGTCCGTCGACGACTCGGCAATCGAGGAGGCGTTCAAGCAGGCGGAGGTGGTGATCTCGCAGCGCATGGTCAACCAGCGGCTGGCGCCGACGACGATGGAGCCGCGCGGCGTCGTGGCCCACTTCGAGCCCGGCAAGGGCACGATGACGATCTGGTCGTCGACGCAGAATCCGCACATCCTGCGGACGTTCATCGCCGCGCTCAACGGGATGGGCGAGGACCAGGTCCGCGCGATCGCGCCGGAGGTCGGCGGCGGCTTCGGCGCGAAGATCAACATCTACGCCGAGGAGTACGTCGCCGCGGCCGTCTCGAAGCGTCTCGGTCTGCCGGTGAAGTGGGCCGAAGATCGATCCGAAGCGTTCGTCGCGACGACCCACGGCCGCGATCTCGTCGGCTACGTCGATCTCGCGGCGAAGCGCGACGGCACCGTGCTCGGCCTCAAACTGCGGCTGATCGCGGACATCGGCGCCTACAACATGCTGCTGACTGCGGCCATCCCGACGCTCACGATGATGATGGCCAACGCGACCTACGACATTCCGGCGATTCGGTGCACGCTGACCGAAGTCTTCACCAACAAGACGCCGACCGACGCGTATCGCGGCGCCGGCCGGCCCGAAGCGACCTATTTCGTCGAGCGGGCGATGGACATGCTGGCGCGCGAGCTGAAAATGGACCCCGCGGAGCTGCGCCGCCGGAATTTCATCCAACCGAACCAGTTTCCGTTCACGACGCAGACCGGCGCCGTCTACGACTCCGGCGACTACGAGAAGGCGCTCGACCGGGCGCTGAAGGCCGCCGAGTGGGATCGGCTGAAGGCCGAACGCGATGCCGCCCGCGCTCAGGGTCGGCTCGTCGGCGTCGGGCTCGCGATGTACGTCGAGGTCTGCGGCATCGGCCCGTCAGCCGGGCTGCCGACCGGTGGATGGGAGCACTCGCAGGTGACGATCGAACGCGACGGCCGGATCAGCGCCACCACCGGCGCGTCGCCGCACGGTCAGGGCAACGAGACGACGTTCGCGCAGATGCTCGCCGATCAGTTCAGCGTTCCGTTCGAGCACGTCACGATCCTGCACGGCGATACCGGCGTCGTGAAGCAGGGCATCGGCACCTTCGGGAGCCGCTCGCAGGCCGTCGGCGGCACGGCGCTGCACATGGCGGGCGCGAAGGTGAAACAGAAGATGGCCAGGTTCGCGGCCGCACTGCTCGAAGCGCACGAGGACGATCTGGTCTTCGAGAACGGCACCATTGGCGTGAAGGGCTCGCCGACGTCGGCCAGGACGTTCGCGTCGGTCGCCGCGTTCGCCTATCGCCCGGTGCCGCTTCCCGAGGGCCTCGAGCCGGGGCTGAGCGAGGAAGCGTTCTTCGAGCCGACCAACAACACGTACCCGTTCGGCTGTCACATCTCGATGGTGGAGATCGATCGCCAGACCGGCGAGCCGACGCTGCTCAAGCTCGTCGCCGTCGACGATGCCGGCCGCCTCATCAACCCGCTGATCGTGGAGGGGCAGATTCACGGCGGACTGGCCCAGGGCATCGGTCAGGCGATGATCGAGGAAGTCGTCTACGGTGACGACGGTCAACTGCTGACCGGCTCGTTCATGGACTACGCGATCCCGCGCGCGATCGACCTGCCGCGGTTCGAGCTCGAGGCGACGGTGACGCCGACGCCGGTCAACCCGTTCGGCGCGAAGGGCGTCGGGGAAGCGGGGACGCTCGGCTCGACGCCCAGCGTCGTCTCGGCGGTCGTCGATGCGCTCAGCGAATTCGGCGTGAAGCACGTCGACATGATGCTGCGGCCCGAAAAGCTCTGGCGGATCATCAACGGAGGGCGATCGTGATTTCGACAGCGTTCGAGTACACGCGCGCGACATCGGTCGAGGACGCGCTCGCGAAGCTTGGCGCCGCCGGGGACGGCGGAAGGCTGATCGCCGGCGGCCACAGCCTGGTCCCGCTGATGAAGCTGCGGCTCAGCGAACCGGCGATGCTGATCGACATCGCCCGCATTCCCGGCCTGTCCGGCATCCGCAGTCGCGGCGATGCGATCGAGATCGGCGCGGGCACCGTTCACAACGAGGTGGCGACCTCGGCGCTCCTCCAGCAGGCATGCCCGATGCTCGCGGAGACGGCCGCCGAGATCGGCGATCCGCAGGTGCGGAACCGCGGCACGCTCGGCGGCAGCCTCGCGCACGCGGATCCGGCTGCGGACTATCCCGCGGCGATGATTGCGCTCGACGCGGACATTCACATTCAGGGCAAGGCCGGTTCGCGAAGCGTCAAGGCCGCCGACTTCTTCCGCGCGCTGTTCACGGTCGATCTCAACCCGAACGAGCTGATCGTCTCGATTACGTTCAAGCCGGTGAAGTCGGCCGCGTACGCCAAGCTCAAGCAACGGGCCTCGCACTTCGCGATTGTCGGCGTGGCCGCCGCGGTGAAGGTCGCCGGCGGCGTGATTGAATCGGCGAGCATCGGGTTGACCGGCGCCCAGTCGCACGCGACGCGGCTGGCGGGCGTGGAACAGGCGCTCGCCGGCAGGCCGGCGTCGATCGACAGCGTCAAGGCGGCCGCCAGGGATGCCGGCGCCGCGCTCGCCGAGCTCAACGCGGACATTCACGCCAGCGCCGAGTACCGGCGCGCCATGGTGGGTGTGTTCGCCGAGCGCGCATTGACGCAGGCGCTCGCCCGAGTGTGAGGGAGACGGCGCTGGCGCGCCGCTGCCATTAAGAATTAGGAATTAAGAATTGAGAATTCGAAACAATCCGCCGCCGCTCCTCGCAGCGTGACGACGAATTCTTAATTCTTACTTCTTTAATTCTTGATTGCCCGGGCCAGCCGCCTTCGACTGCAGACACGAGAAGAACTGGTCCATCATCAGCTTGGCGGCTGCCCCGGTCAGGCGCTGGCCGACGCGAGCGATCGCCCCTCCGACCTGCACGCTCGCGTTGACGTCGACCACGGTCGTCTCGGCTTCCTGACGCAGCCGGATCGCCGAGCTGCCGTTGACGAAGCCGGCCCGCCCGTGGCCCTCGACGATGAGGCGGTACGACGTCGGCTCCACCTTGTCGGCGACGGCGACGCTGCCCGAGTACTTACCGGTAATCGCCGCCAGGCCGACGGTCATCGCGACCGTGTAGTGATCCTCTCCGGCCCGCTCGAACCGCTCGCAGCCCGGGATGCAGGAGGAGAGCACGTCAGGGTTCATCAACAGGGCCCACACCTGATCGGGCGGCGCGTTGAACGTGTAGGACGCAGCAAGTTCCATCGGTGGTTTCGCGGAGTCAGGCGAGCGTGTTCAAGTGTACGGCGAGGTCGGCGAGATCGGTGAGCGTGCGCGCCGGCAGGAAGTCGTCGACGAACGGCAGCGCCGCCCGGAGGCCGCGCGTCAGCGGCGCATAGCCGACGGTGCCGACGAGCGGGTTGAGCCACACGAGCCGGTGGGCGCTGCGCTGCAGCCGGGCGATCTGCGCGGCCAGTTCGGCCGGCTCGCCGCAGTCCCAGCCATCGGAGATCAGCAGGACCACAGCGCCGCCCGCCAGCGTGCGGCGGGCCCAGTGGCGGTGGAACTCTCGAATCGCGCGGCCGATCTGCGTGCCGCCGGACCACTCCGGCACGGCGCGCGACACGGCCGCCAGCGCCTCGTCTGGACGAGCGGTCTCGAGCTGCCGCGTGATGCGCGTCAGCTGCCTGGCGAACAGAAACGTCTCGACGCGCCGGTAGCGCGACGCGATCGTGTAGGCGAAATGCGTCAGCAGGCGTGAGTACCGTTCCATCGAGCCGCTGATGTCGCAGAGGAGGACGAGCGGGCGCGGCCGCGTGCGTCGGACCCGGCGCGACAGCGTCACGACGTCGCCGCCAGTCCGCCGGCTCTCGGCGATGGCGCGGCGGAGATCGAGGCGCGGTCCCCGTCCGCGGATCCATCGGCGCGTGCGCCGCCGGCCGGGAGTCCAGATCAGGCGCGCCAGCGCAGCGGTCGCCTGCGTGAGCTCGTCGGGCGTCAGCGTCGCGAAGTCCTTGTCAGCGAGGCCAGCGGCCTCGCTCCACGTCTTCAACGCACCGTTCACCGCTCCCTTGTCGTCGCCAGCGGCGTCCGCCGCGATGGAGCCGCCAGCCTCTCTCATGTCGATGACTTCGAGCGTCGGTGTTGCCGTTGATGGGTTGCGGCGCCGCCCGCCCGGCCTCGTGCCGGCGCCGGTGTTCGCGCTCCAGAACATCGCGAAGGCCCGATCGAAGATCGGCATCTGCTCGGGTCCATGGACCAGCAACGCGCGGCACGCGTAATAGACGTCGTCTCGTGATGCGATGTCCACGTGATCGAGCGCGCGGACGACGTCGAGCAGCCGGCCGGGATGAACGGCAATGCCGGCGCCGCGAAGGACCCGACCGAACAGGAGCAGGTTGTCGAGCAGGTGGGACATCGCGGGGTGGTCTCCAGCACGTGCAACTAGGAATTTGGAATGTGGAATTTGGAATTCGTACCGATGTTCGAGACGTTCAGGTAATTCTGATCCTCCGTCTCGATCGAACTCAGGTATGAATTCTCAATTCAAAATTCCAAATTCTCCATTGCAGCGCGCAGCGTCTCCCTCATGCCGGCGTCGGCGTGCGCGCGATCGCACGATCGAGCAGCTCGGCGGCGCGCGCACCACGCAGCGCGTCGAGATCCTCTTTGGCCTTGAGCACGACGCCCAGCGTCTCGGCCACCGTGTCCGCGTCGAGCGTCTGGCGATCGAGCGCGACGAGCGCGGTCACCCAGTCGATCGTTTCGGAGACGCCCGGCTTCTTGTACAAGTCGGCGGTGCGCATCTCCTGCACCATCGCCGTCACGCGCTCGCTCAGATGGGCCGGGGCCGCCGGCGCGTGCGCCCGCACGATCGCCAGCTCCTTCTCGAACGACGGGTAGTCAATCCACTGGTAGAGGCAGCGGCGCTTCAGCGCATCGTGCACCTCGCGCGTGCGGTTGGAGGTCAGCACCACAATCGGACGTTGCGTGGCGCGCAGCGTCCCCAGCTCCGGGACAGTGATCTGAAACTCGGCGAGCAGCTCCAGGAGAAACCCCTCGAACTCTTCGTCGGCGCGATCGATCTCGTCGATGAGCAGGACCGCCGGGCGCGTCCGCTGCGGGTCGATCGCCTGGAGCAGCGGGCGCTTCACGAGAAAGGCCTCGCTGTAGAGCTCGCGGTGCGCGCTGTCGCGCGTCAGCGTGTGCGTCGCGTCGAGGATGCGCAGCTCGAGGAGCTGGCGCGTGTAGTCCCACTCGTACAGAGCGTGGCCGACGTCGAGCCCCTCATAGCACTGCAGGCGGATCAGGTCGGTGCCGAACGCCTCGGCCAGCGCGCCGGCGAGCGCTGTCTTCCCGACGCCCGCCTCTCCCTCGAGGAACAGCGGCCGTTCGAGACGCAGCGCGAGAAACAGCGACACCGCGAGACCGCGGTCTGCTACGTACCGGTGCTCGACGAGCCGGCGCCGGAGGTCGTCAGTGGATGCGGGAAAAATGATCGTGGCCTCTGAAGGCGAGCGCCGAGAAGTATAGCAGCGCCGCGCGGCAGGCGTCGGGCACCCTCGTCACTTCGACGGATGATCGTCCGGCAGTCCGAACGCGATGATGTTCGATCCGGACGCCACCGCGACATACTGACGGTCGTCGAACATGTAGGTCATCGGCGACGCTTTCCACAGCTGGCTCGTCTGAAAACTCCAGAGCGGCGCGCCGCTGGTTGCGTCGGCGGCCATCAGCGCCCCGCTGTCCTCGCCGAAGATCACGAGGCCGCCGGCGGTGCTGAGCGTGCCGCCCCATGAATCGACAGCGCCGGTCTGCGGCAGTTCCCAGACGATCCGGCCGGTGTGAATGTCGATCGCGCGCAGGATGCGCTGCGCCGGCTCGTCGGGGGCCTGTTTGAACGACCCGCCCATGAAACCCTTGCCAGCCGCCCACTCCATGTTCTCGCGGGTGAAGACGCCGCACTTGTCGTTCGTCTGGACGTAGTAGAGGCCGGTACCCGGATTGAACGACGTCGAGTACCAGTTCGAGGCACCGTCGAGCGACGGGCACACGCGCCTCCCGGCGAGCGTCGGTTCCATGTTCGGAACAGTTTTCGGCCGGCCATCGGCGCTGAGACCGCTCGCCCACGTCACGTTCTTCGCGTACTGCCTGCCCAGAAGAAAGGTGCCATCGGTACGATCGAGAACGTAGAAGAAACCGTTGCGGTTCGCCTGAACGAGCAGCCTGCGCGGCCGGTTCTCCCAGACGGCGTCGACGAGCGCCGGCGTCTCCTGCGCGTCGTAATCCCAGACGTCGTGCGGCGTGAACTGGAAATGCCAGCGCAGCCGGCCGGTCTTCGCGTCGAGCGCGACGATCGAATCCGAGTAGAGATTGTCGCCGCCGCGATCGTCGCCGATGAGATCGGGCGACGGGTTGCCAGTCGGCCAGTACACCGTGTCCAGCTCCGGGTCGTAGGTCCCGGTCAGCCAGGTCGTGGCGCCGGGGTGGTCGATGCCCTTGCCCTGCCACGTGTCAGCCTTCGGCTCGCCCGGCCTCGGGACGGTCCAGAAGCGCCACGCTTCCTTCCCCGTCGCCTGATCGAAGGCGGCGACGAATCCGCGCACCCCTTCGTCGCCGCCCGACGTTCCCGTGACGACGAGGGCGCCGACGGCGAGCGGTGCGCCGGTGGCGTTGTAGTTCTGGTGCCAGTCGGCCATCTCCGTTTCCCACAGCGGCGCTCCGGTGAACCGGTTCAGCGCGATCAGATGCGCATGGTCGGTGACCATGAAGACCCGGTCGCCGGCCACGGCGACGCCGCGGTTGATGCCGCCGGCCGCGTTGCCGACCAGACCCTTCGTGCGGGGGCGCTGGTAGTGCCAGATCTCGCGGCCGGATCCGGCGTCGAGCGCGTAGCACTCGTTGGCGGCGGTTACATACATCACGCCGCTGACGACGACCGGCGTGACCTGGAGCCGCGACGTACTCGGCAGGCTGAAGATCCACTTCGCGACCACGCTGGCGACGTTGCGCGTCGTGATCTGCGCGAGCGGGCTGTACCGGCTGCCGCTGGTCTGGCCGTTGTACGACGGCCAGTCGGCCTGCGACGTGACGGATCGGTACTGTTCACCGGACTTGCGCAGCAGGTAGAGGCGCCGGTCGTCGCCGAGCAGCTGCAGATCGACCGCGCTGCGATTGAGCACCAGCCCGTCCGCGACTCCGCCGCCAGTCAGCGGGACTCTGACGTGCTGTGGCGCCGAGCCCGAGCGCGGACGCAGCGTCCGCAGATAGCGGATGACGTCGGCGGTTTCCTCGCTCGTGAAGTTTGGAAACGACGGCATCCCGGACGCCGGCAGACCCTGCGCGAGGAGCCCCGAGAGATCGGCGTCGGTTCGCGCCGGGACGCGCGTCGTGATCGCCGGCCCCAACTCGCCGCCGTTGCCGTCAGTACCGTGGCAGCCGGCGCAGCGGCTGACGAAGGCCTGTCGCCCTGTATCCGGCGGTTGCGCGGACGCGGCCAACCCTGACAACAGCACGAAGACCAGCAGCATCGCAGTCATGTCGCCTCATCAATCGGCCGGATTATGTCCGAAAGCGATGAATCCTAGGACGGAAACTTCGCGTGCGCGCGCAACGCGTGAACGACGCGCGGCGTCCGGCGAGGTCACCGTTGTTGTCCGCTGGCAATGCCATTACACTGCGCTCCCGTGGCGCTCTTTCATCACATCGACCTGCGGGTGATGTGGCCGGACACCGATCCCGCCGGGATCGTCTGGTTCGGCGTCTTCTTCCGCTACTTCGAGAACGCCGAGGAGGATCTCTACCGGCGGCTTGGCAGCGATCGCACGAAACTGCTGCACTCGCTGAGGGTCTTCATGCCCCGCACGTCGGCGCAATCCAGGTTCCGATCGCCCGCCAGGCTGGGCGACGAGCTGTCGGTCGGCGTCGGCGTCGGCGAGATGTCGGGCGCGCGCATCGGCTTCGCCTTCGACATCCACGAGCGCGGCACCGGCCGCTTCATCTGCGACGGGTCGTATCGGGTGGCGTGCGTCGACGCGGCCACCTTCAAGCCGCAGCCATTTCCGCGCGCGATCGTCGACCTCCTGGAGCCGGCGCGCACGTCATGAGCGTCGTCACCGCCGAGTCGCTCGGCATCCCGGCCACCTTCAACGTTGCGACGCACTTCGTCGATCGCAACGTCGATGCCGGACGCGGCGCTCACGTCGCGATCGAATGCGGCGACCAGCGGATTACCTACGCGGAGGTCCTGGCCAACGTCAACCGCGTCGGGAGCGCGCTGCGCCGGCTCGGCGTTCGCCCCGAGGAGCGCGTCGTCCTGCTGCTCCCCGACGGCCCGGAATTCGTCTACAGCTTTTTCGGTGCGATCAAGATCGGCGCGGTTCCGATTCCGCTGAACACGCTGTGGAAGCCGGCGGACTATGGGCACGTGCTGCACGACTCACGGGCCGTCGTCGTGATCGTCGCCGACGATCTACTGCCGGCGATCGAGGCCGTCCCGGCAGCGCGCGGCCGGTCGGTCCGCCACGTCATCGCCGCCGGCCCGGGCGACGTGATGCAGACGCACCTCCACACGCGATTCAGCATGCTGGTGCGACAGGGCAGCGACGAATGCGAGGCGGAACCGACGCATCGCGACGCGCCGGCGTTCTGGCTCTACTCGTCGGGGAGCACGGGGATGCCGAAGGGATGCGTCCACCTGCACCACGACATGGTGGTGTGCGCGGAGCTGTTCGGCAAAGGCATCCTCCGGATCACCGGCGCCGATCGCACGTTCAGCGTCGCGAAGCTGTTCTTCGCCTACGGCCTCGGCAACGCGCTCTACTTTCCGTTCTCTGTTGGCGCGACCACGATTCTGTGGCCGGGGCATCCGACGCCGGTGAACGTCTACGCGGTCATCGAACGGTTCCGGCCGACGCTCTTCTATTCGGTGCCGACCGGGTTCGCGATGCTGCTCGCATACGGCCGCCCGGAAGGCGACGTGAAGGCGGACTTCGACCTGTCCTCGGTGCGGCTGGCCGTCTCGGCCGGCGAAGCGTTGCCGGCGGCTCTGTACGACCGGTTCAAGCAGCGCTACGGCGTCGACATCGTGGACGGGATCGGATCGACCGAGGCGCTGCACATGTTCATCTCGAACCGTCCGGGCGCGATTCGTCCCGGCTCCAGCGGGAAGATCGTCGAAGGCTACGAGGCGCGCATTCTCGACGACTCCGCCGTCCCGGTGCCGCCCGGCGAGATCGGCAACCTGTGGATCCGCGGCGATTCGACCTGCGCCGCGTACTGGAACCAGCACGAGAAGACGAAGAGCACGATCGAAGGCCACTGGCTGCGGACCGGCGACAAATACTCCGTCGACGAAGACGGCTATTACTGGTACGCCGGACGGTCCGACGACATGCTCAAGGTCGGCGGCCAGTGGGTGAGCCCGGCGGAGGTCGAAGGCGTCCTGATCGGCCACGACACGGTGCTCGAGTGCGGCGTCATCGGCCGCCACGATCACGACGGCCTCATGAAGACGATGGCGTTCGTGGTCGTCAAGCAGGGCGTGCAGCCGTCGCCGGAGCTCGCGAAGGAGCTGCAGCAGTTCGTGCGCGCGCAGCTGGCGGCGTACAAGCGGCCGCAGTGGGTGGAGTTCATTCCGGAGCTGCCGAAGACGGCGACCGGAAAAATCCAGCGATACCGGCTCCGCGAGATCGCCGCCGGACGATGACACTGCTGTCGGCGTAGCGCGAAGGCTTCAGACCAGCCGGCGGCGACAACCTCGCGTTCCGCGCGCTCGTCTAACCCGCGTATAGGCGACCTGGGTTACGCCATCCGGGTGCTGCGAAAGGCTCCGCTGTTCACGCTGACTGGCGATCACGGCGGCGATTGCGCTCGGCACGAGCCTCGTCTTCGGGCTGGTGCCGGCGTTTCAGGCGAGCGGGGTCGATGTGCGCGCGACGCTCGTGGAATCGGGCAGCGGCTCGATTGCCGGCGCCGCCCGCAGCTGGCCGCGCCGCCTCCTCGTCGTCACCGAGGCGTTCGTGAAGCGGTACTCGCGCGACCAGGGCGTGGTCGGCCGTCAGATCGAGGCGGGCGGCGCCGCGCGCACCGTCCTCGGCGTCGTCGGCGACATTCAGCAGAAAACCGGGTTCGGCAACCTCGGCCCGCTCGCGCCGGCTCCGGCCACCTACAGTCCTGCCGCGCAGACGGCGAGCGCGCCGCTGGCCGTGCTCCACACGTGGTTCTCGCCAAGCTGGCTCGTGCGGCTGCGCGGCGGGCAGCAGGGCGCGGCCGCGGAGATGCAGCGCGCGATGGCGTCGGTCGATCCGCTGCTCCCGTTCGCGAAGTCCGGACCTTCGACGAGCTGCGCGGCGAAGCGGTGGCGACCCAGCTGGCGCAGGCGCTGCTGCTGACGATGCTCGCCGGCCTGGCGCTGCTGCTCGCGGCGATCGGCCTCTACGGGCTGGTCGCGAACAGCGTCGCCGAGCGCACGCGCGAACTCGGCATCCGGCTCGCGCTCGGTGCGACCGGGCCGCAGGCCGTGGTCGCGGCGGCGACCCCGGGCGTCGTGCTCGCGGCGGTTGGCGTCGTCGTCGGCCTGCCGCGGCACGCGCCGCCGCCGTCACGCTGCGCCACCTCGTGTGGGGCATCTCGATCGCCGATCCGTTCACGTTCGCGGTCGCGGGCGCGACGGTTCTCGGCGTCGCCGCGTCCGCCGCGCTCGTGCCGGCGCTGCGGATCGTGCGGCTGAATCCGATCAAAGCGTTGCGCACGATGTGATCGGTCAGAGGCCGGGGTTAGGGGCTAGGGGTTAGCTGTCGTCGAGCGTTACGGCTAGCCCCCAGCCCCGAGCCCCGATCCACCCC
>DATFWL010000464.1:0-16430 GCA_035259385.1 Vicinamibacterales bacterium
ATCAGATCCACGGTCCGCCCGAGCGCGGTGTCGTTGTCCTGGACGAAGCGCCGGTACGACCACGGGGGACCATTCGGGTTGATGTCGAACGGGCCGCCGCCGTGATCGTTGGGATAGAAGAGGTCGACGAACGATGGCAGCCTGCAGACGCCGGCCTGGCGATCGACGTAGAGCGCCTCGAACACCTGCCTGAACCGTCCGAAACGACTGAAGCGTGTTGGATCCTCCGGCAGCGGTGCGTCCGGAATGCTCGTGTTGTAGTTTGGGTAGAGATGGTCGGCGTTGTTGCGCACCGCCGCTTCCATCGGCACGTTGACGTGCTCACGGATGCCGGTCGGCTCCGTTCCGAAGTCCTCGTCGACCTGGGCGAACTCGTAGCCGTTTCCGAACGTCATCAGGCTCACGCCATGGCGCACCAGGTGCGCATGCATGCTCCCATGCTGGTTGTAGTCGTGGGGATCGGGCGATCCGTCGGCATCGGTGAAACCGAGCCGGCCGGGGTACGGGCCGAAGACGTTGGGATCGTCGCCGGCATCGCGCCGCTGGCCGCCGTAAGAGGCCGGCCAGTGGGTTTCGCCGAACTCGGTCGTGTAGCTGTTGGTCAGCCAGCGATGGCCGTCGTTCGACACGGCCGGCTCGAGATAGAAGTTGTCGCCGATTGTGAACGCGAGCGCGAGTTCGTGATGGTTCGGGCTCGCGTCGACTCCCAGCGAGTAGGTCGGCTGGCCCTCCACCGGCACGCCTCTGCGCGTTACCGTGATGTCGCCGAACATCTGGTCGTGCGTCGAGTTCTCCTTGTTGATGAAGATGACGTGCTTGATGGCTCTGCTCTCGACGCCCGCCTTGGTCGGGATCGGGTTCGCCGACTTCCCATCGCCGCGCTCCGTCTCGTCCTCGACGAAGCCGTTGTTCTTCATCACCCGCTCGGTGTACGCCTGCAGCTGTGAGGCGTCAGGCACCCGGATGATGTTCAGCGTCCCCTGAGTGGCCGATTTCGGCGAGCCAAGATTGTCGGGCGGGAAATTGTTGTTGGGACCGGCGCCGCGGCCCTTCGCATTCGCGACAAAGAGCGTCCGGCCGTCGGCACTGACGCGCACCGCGCTTGGCCACCAGCCAGTGGGGATGTGGCCGAGCACTTTGGCGCTGTTGCGGCCCTCGAGACCGATCACCGCAATCGCATTGATGCCCGCCTCGGCCACGTAGAGGCGTTCCGCGTCCGGGCTCAACGCCACCGACACGGGCTGCACGCCCTTGATGCGTTTGTCGACTCCGTCGAGCACGCTCAGGCTGACGCGGCGGACTTCCTCGTAGGTGTCGGGGTCGAGAATGGAGATGCTGTCGTTGTTGCCGTTCGACACGTAGATGCCCTGCGGCCCCACCGCCACTGCATTGGGATGGCTGCCACTGTAGCTGGCGATCCCGCGCTCCACCTCGCCGACCAGCGGACCGGTTTTCACGCTCTTCATCAACGCCGGCGCGGTCGGCGCGGCGAGACTGAAGACGTAGACCGAGGAGGATGCGTTCACGTTCGGGCTGCCAAGGCCCGGGATCGTGTAGTCGCGGTCCTGATCGACGTAGCCAACGCGGACACCCTCGGGGTCACGGAGCGTCAGCGGGAGATTCCGCGGATTCACCTTCTTGATCTTGAGCGTCTTGTCGTGCTCGAAGTCGTCGGGCCACGAAGTACCCGGGTACCCGAGCGGGTAGTCGATGTTCGAGTTGCCGATCGGATTCGTGGGCGTGAGGTGCGCAAACTGGAGGACGCCGACATTGGCCACGAACAGACGCCCGTCGGGGGTCGCCGTGATGGCGTACGGATACCGTCCGCCCTTCGCCTGCCCGACCACTGCGGCGAAGTTGTTCGGCTCGACGATGAAGCTGCTCTGGTCGACGCCAGTCACGATCTTCGTGGTATCGACGACGAAGACGTTGAAGCTCCCCTGCTCGACGACGTACAGATAGCGCCCGTTCGGACCCCCGAGAGTCAGGTTGCCGGGATAGGTCCCCTTGAACCGGCCAGAGGGATTCGCGGCAGGGTTCATCGGCGCACCAAACGGATGCGTCGGCCCGTTCAGGTTCACGCAGCCGATCACCCTCGCGGTCCCGGTGTCGCCGACCCAGATCATGCCGTTCTCGCCGCCGGCCGCGTAGAATCGCGACGAATTTGGCGAGAACGCCACCCCCATGAACGCCGACGAGAGCGGGATGACCGAGGTCGTCGGCGAATTGGTGGTGATCCCCCTGACGAGCGACACCGAGAACGGGTTGGTTCCGCTGTTGATGGTCGCGAGCATCGTCCCGTTCGGCGCCACCGCGAGGCCGAACGGCTTCGGGGCGTTGACCGCGACTTCGCGTCCGGCCGGTGTGATCAGGCGCCCGTTTGGCAGCACTGCGCCGTCGGCGCCGTCGACGTTGGTGTGGCGTATCGCAGGCAGCTCCCCGGCAGGCGCGCTGAAGTGAATGGCTTTCGATCCGCCAGCGCCACCATCCTCCTTCGCCGACGCAAGAGTTCCACGCGTGACTGACCAGCTCGCGAGGCCGATGACGGTGGCCGCGAGCGCAACTGGAACAACCAGTGTCCGGTATGTCATGGAAGCGACCTCCCTACGCCCGCTCGCATCGGACAGCCGACCGCGTCGGGACGTGAGGAGCGAAATGTAGGGAGGCGCTGTAACGAAGGTCCGAAAGGACCATCACAAGTGTACGAACACCGCGTAACGTCCGGTCGCTGAGGACTCATCAGCGCGGCGCCGTCATGTCCTGCGCGCTACTGTCATCGGATCGTAGATGTTTTCGACGAGAGCGTTCATGACGACGCTTCGCCAGCCCCTGTCACGACCGCTTGCGCACGATCGTTGATTTGCGTGTCAGACGATTTGGGCTGGTCGCCGCGGAGCCCGACGGCGTCGAATCGGACCCGCGGGCCGGACCAGCCGCCGCGGTTCCGAAATGTCATTCGTCGTCGTGATTCTCGATGACGGTCACTCAGTCCATGCCGAAGCTGGCGTCGAGCGTGCCGTCGTGATGTGCCGCCGGGACTCGGGATCGTGTAGCCGGTGGTGGGCGAGTAAACAATAATGTCGCGGGATGGACTCTTCATGGGCAGCGCTGTGAAGCGCCAGGCGTGCGGTCGATGACCGGCGAGCCTCTTGACGACACGCGACTCGCGGCCGTCCCGCGATCGTCAGAACATCCGGTGTATCCGATGTGGATTCGATGGAAGCGGACGGTCTTCTTCTGGCTCGTCGGCGGCGGCCTTGTCGCCGCCGGCGTGGTGCTCTCGATCTTCTGGCCTCCGGCGATGGCAGTCGTCCTTCTTGCGCTTCCGTTCCTGTACATCGGCGTCGTGCTCACGCTCGCTTCCTACCGACTCGGGCCGCGGGGTGGCGACTTCCAGGGAACGATTCACCGGCTTCTGATCGACTCAGTCGACGAGCGCGGCCGCCTGCTGGACGTGGGCTGCGGCAGCGGGCAGCTGCTGATCCGGTTCGCAAAGTCGGCTCCTGGCGAGTACGTCGGGCTCGACTCCTGGAAAGACGACTGGGAGTACTCGAAGGCGCAGTGCGAGCGGAACGCGGAGCTCGAGGGCGTCCGCGGACTCCGGTTCGTACACGGGAGCGCATCACGGCTTCCGTTCCCGAGTCGAGCGTTCGGCCGCGTGATCAGCTGTCTGACCTTCCATGAGATGCGCGACGTGCCCGACAAGACCGCCAGTCTCGCCGAGGCGTTGCGCGTACTCGAGCCGGGAGGTCGGTTCGCCTTCGTCGACTTGTTCGATGACCGGAGGTTCTATGCCGGCCGCGATCGGGCGCTCGAGGTCATCGTCGACGCCGGCGGCGAGATTCGCTCAGCGCAGAAGCTGTCCGAGATTCTCGACCTCCGGTTTCCGCTGAACCTCGCGAAGGTTCTCAAGTACGCGGTGATCGTGACCGGAACACGATCGCCCGCGGCGTGACCCGCCGCCGTACGAACGTCGAGGTAGGCAGCAGACCGACATTTGCCCCTTGCGCTGACCCAACGACAGCTCTATCGAGGATGATGTTCAGAAGCGTGGGCGAAACCGCCGTGCGCACCAGTAATCACTGATGCGCACGGCGGCGCACGGCACGCAAGTGCCCAGTCAGGGTGTTGCCGTCAGCTCATTGCACGCGAGCCAGGACGCGTCGTTCGACGATTCGTGCGACTCACTGCGAGCCGCCATCCGGTTCGCAACAACGATGAGCTTCGAGCGATCCCGTATGAAGCGCGCGTGCAAGTGACGACAATCGCCGTCAATCGGGTGAACGAGCGCGGCGAGTCCGCGCGACTTGTCGCGATCAGGCCGCGACAGCGCCGCTTGAACGCCCCGCGTCCAGGTGACCAACACCTGGAGATCGTGAAGTCGGCCGAGCAGATCCTGCCCCTCCTTCAGCGTCTTGATATCAGGGTCAGGTTGTCGGTCCGCGCTCTGGCAAAGTTCGGCGGCGTAACGAAGCTTTTTGAGCGCGATGCGGACGTCGTGAAGTGGAGTCGGCGCGTAGAGGCAGGCGGCGCGATCGATCGCCGCCTGCAGTTGCAACGCGCGGCGAACGATGCGTGCGTCCAGCGCGCGCACACGCCCGAGGCCAGCGACGGAACGACGGTCCCTCGTGGCGCGGCGCGCGAGACCGTCAGACCCGAGCTCCAGGCGAGTGATGAGCCGCCTCATCTTAAGGGGGACACGCCCGGCCACCAACTGCCTGCGGGCCTGATCGCGCGCCTGCTCGATGGCCGCACCAACAGCCTTCAGCGCCGAAGGAGTGGAGCGATTGGCTCGCGCGAACTCCGCGACGAGCAAGCACAAGACGTCCAGTTCCCGCACGGTGCCGAGAGTGTGCGTGATTCTCTTCAACCGGCGGTTGAGCTTCCGGACAGCCTGCCGCTTGAGCTGAAGCAGAGGAACGATTTCGCGTAGTCGACGCGTAGCGACGCGTGCGCCGTGCATCGCTTCAACGCGATGTTCGTCGACGCCAGGCAATTGCTGGGCGAATGCGTCGAGCGTTTGACGAAGCGCGTCTCGCAGACGAGAGTGGTCGTCCATTCGAAGGAGGCGCGCATTGTAACAGCGATGTAAACGATTGCAAAATCGAGCATGCGAAAAAAGGCAATCTCGCGTCCCGACGGCAGGCTCGCCTCTGGTCTCTCGAGCCTCGCTCACGATGACTTCGCCCGGCGCGCTTCCCCCTCGCTGACTGGTTGCAGCGCGGCCTCCACTCGGGCCGCTTCGGGCGACGTGATCCGCCCGTCGGCGAAGTGTTCGGCCGCACGGGCGACTTCCGCACCGAGCGTGCGCAACTGGGTCGCCACGGTGTCGTCGAGCACATGTCCCTGTTGGATGATGCGCCAGGCCTGCGGCACGGGCACGACGAGCGGAACCGCCCACCCGCGGAGCGCCCGGACGATGAACTCCATCGTGTTCACGGCCTGGAGACCTTGCGTCCCTCCGGCCGTGCTGATCAAGCCAATCACTTTGTCGGTCAAATATGGCGGCTGCCGATCGCCGAGCAACTGGAGCCAGTCGAGCGCGTTCTTGAACGATCCGCTGATCGTCCCGTGGTACAGCGGACTACTCCATACCATCCCCTGGCAGGCGTAGACGGATTCGCAGAGCGCTCGCGCGGTGTTGGGGACACTCGCGGCGTTCGGCGCATACATCGGCAGCGCGAGTTCGCGCACGTCAAACAGCTCCACCTCGGCACCCACCTGCGCTGCACCTTCGAGGGCCACGCGAAGCGCCGCAAGGCTGGTGGATTGCTGGCTCAGCGAGCCTCCGAGCGCGACGATCTTGGTGGTCATGACTCCTGCCTTTGATGGTTCGCTCGCGCGTCCAGCGCGGTCTTCGCGTGGCGGCGGGAACGAACGAAGATACCGTATCAATACTCAGCAGAGGCAGCATCCGGGTAGCAATACAACCAGCGCTCTCCCGGCTCGGCCGACGCGATCGCGGGGTGACCCGTCGCGCGCGTGCCTGGTGGCGTGGAGGTTGGACGAATGTCGCAACAGTGCGTCCCGCCGCACTCCTGGCACGTGCGCAGGTGCACCCAGGTCGCGCCAGTTTCCACGCACTTTTGAAAGACCACCTGAGGAGATGCCAACGCTCGTTCGCGAGCCTGTGCGCGATCAGCAGAAGGCTTGCGAGACATCCCCGCAGCGAAGATTGCGTAATCACCGTCCGCCGCGCCAGTGCTTGACGGTTTCGTTGATCGCAACGCCCGCATCCGCCAACCGCGGGTCGCGGCAGCTCGTTACGTCGTTGTTACATGCCGCGACTAGCGTATCCTGCCTGCACTTCCCAGCCGGCGCCCACGGGGACGTTTCTGCCTCAGACCGCATGTCGGATCCGGAATTCGAGCAACTCGTGACCCTCGTCGTCGAAATCTGCGGCGAAAACGCGCTCGACCATGCGATGGCGCGCGCGCTGTGCCACGTCGCGCAGCGGCCCGTCGAGGCGCGACTGAGGCCGTTTCTCCCACGTCGCCATCGTGACACGGCGGTGCAGATTGATGCGTCGACACTGCGGGACGCGGTCGCGATCGAGCTCCGGCACCTGGTCAGACCGCATTGACCGAACCCGACTCGCGCGTTGCTGTCGATCTGACACGGGGCATGATCAGCCAGCACTCGAAGCCGTTCGCTGAGGACCTCGCGCAGCTGATCGAACGGCTGGTGACGATGGGAACGCTCGCGGAAGCGCGATTGCGGCTGGCCCTCAGAGGACTTGTCGATCGGCAGCCATTGATTTTGAGCGAGGTGATCGCCTGAAACGGGAGAATCAACGCGCTGCAGATCGATTTCGATGATCGCTGCCTGAAGCTCATTGCGCGTCAACACCCGTTGGCTGTCGACCCGCGCAACGTCGTGTCGGCGCTGAGGATCAACGCCGATCTCGAGCGGGTCGGCGACCTCGCGGTCAAGTGCGCCGCGGCGGCGCAGCGGCATCTCGCCCACCCCGCCGGTCAAGCCGCTCATCGACATTCCCCGCCTGGGCGATCTGGCCGTGACCATGCTCCGCGAAGCCATCGACGCGTTCGTCGGGAGAAATGCCGCGGCAGCCAAGAGCGTGCTCGGTCAGGACAACTGGCTCGATGCCCTGAAGGATCAGATTCTCCGCGAGCTCCTGGTGTACATGCTCGGCGATCCGGCCACGATCGAGCCTGCCGTGGAGCTGATCCTCATTTCACGTCATCTGGCGCGCGTCGGCGATCACGCGACGAATATCGCAGAAGACGTCATCTTCATCGTAGAGGCGCGGGACGTGCGCCATCGCTCGGCGCCCCGCCCGATCGAGCGTCGCCGCGCCCTTCAGGTCGCGCCGGTCTGACCACAGTTGCCGGTCCGGTGCATCCGTCCACATGACGGTCAGCGTCCGGGTTCCACGAGGTAGGTATATCTGCTGAGCCCGTCTTCATGGAAACGGAGCAATCGGCCGGATTGCTCGTACCCGAGTAGGGCCGGCGCGCGCCGAACTCTCCGTCGAGCACCTCGCGGACGGTGTCGCTTTTTTATCAGGCTACGGACGGGTGGGTACCCAGCACCAACCCAGCAGTGAGTAGGGTATTTCACCCTTGGAACACCCGCGATTCTCCGTGCAGGACAGGACCGAGTTTTCACCGGCGTCAAGCCCCCATCACATCGGCGTCGTACGGTTCGCCCATCGTGAGCGCCCATCAGGCGAGGTGCACGATGAGAACCGCCGCTCTCGTACTCTCAGTTGCCGTGGCCGCGTCGCTGCCGATCGCCGTGCGTGCCCAGTCCACCTTCGGCGCGGTCGTCGGCACCGTGATCGACTCGACCGGCGCCGTCCTGCCGGGCGTGTCGGTGACCGTCGTCAACGATCGCACCTCCGTGCCGCGCGTCGTCACCACCGATGGGCGTGGCGACTTCCAGGTCGCCAACGTCGACGCCGGCACCTACACGGTCACCTTCTCGCTCGCCGGCTTCGGCGAACGAAGGCTGCCGACCGAGGTGCTGGCGAGACAGACCGTCCGCGTCGATGCCCGCCTCACCATCGCCGGCACGAGTGAGCAAATCGAGGTGAGGGCGGCGTCGCCGGTCATCGAGACGGAGCGGGCGACCATCGACAGTTCGAAGTCGGGCGACGAAATCGGCAAGCTGGCGCTCAACTTCCGCGCCACCAACAACACCAGCCCGATCGTCGTCGCGACGCTGGCGCAGGGCGTCCAGCAGGACCGCAGCGGCCAGATCTCGGTGGCCGGCGCGCTGCCGTTCATGACCTCGTTCTCGGTGGACGGCATCTCGACGCAGCGGACGCGCGGCGGCGGCCCGTCGCGCGAGCTGTTCCCGTCGGTCGAGTCGATCGAGGAGTTCAAGGTGAGCGCGGCCAACAACAACGCCGAGTTCATGCAGGTGACCGACGTCACCACCACGACCAGGAGCGGCAGCAACCAGCCGCACGGCTCGGTGTTCTGGTTCGGCCAGGACAGCCGGTTCAGCAGCACCGATCGCTTCGCGCCGAAGGACCCGGCCGGCAACCCGATCAAGCCGAAGGTCAACGCCAACAGCTTCGGCGGATCGTCGGGCGGTCCGATCGTGCGGAACCGGACGTTCTACTTCGCGACCTACGAAGGCGTGCGGCGGCCGAACGAGACGACGCTGTCGCAGATCGTGCCGCCGGACGCGTTCCGCGCCGGCGATCTCTCGAGCGTCGCGACGCCGCTGCGCAATCCGTTCACCGGGGGCACCTACGCCGGCAACCGGATCCCGATCAACCCGTCGTCGGCGGCGATTCTCGACACGCTCTACGAGCACCAGAATCAGCCGGTCGGCACCGCGACCAACGCGCCGAATTTCATCGTCAACGCGCCGGGCGACTTCAGCATCGACGGACTCGATCTGCGCGTCGATCAGAACTTCTCGCCGTCGCAGAAGCTGTTCGGCCGCCTGACGGTGAAGAATCTCGACAGTTCCGGCGCCACCGGCTCGTACAACACCAGGCAAGGCGATCCGTTCGCCGACACGGCGGTCCGCCAGCTGGCGCTGGCCGAGAACGCGATCCTCGGACCGCACTTCCTCAACGAACTGCGCGGCGGCTTCTCGTACACGCGCGAGACGTCCGGCTACCCGCTCGCGGCGCAGGGCGCCGATCTGATCCACCAGTACGGCTTCACCAACCTGCCGCCGACGCCCGCCTCGGGCGGCATTCCGTCGTTCGAGTTCAGCGACACCTTCATCCCGACCGGCGGGGCGAAGCCGCGCGACGTGCTGAGCCGCACCTACCAGTTCAGCGATGCAGTCACCTGGATCACCGGCGCGCACACGGTGAAGAGCGGCGCCGACGTGCAGCGCGTCGAATACAAGGACCAGGTGACGTTCTTCAACGGCGAGGACTACGGCCGCTACTTCTTCGACGGGTCGTTCACCGGCAACGCCTTCGCCGATTTTCTGCTCGGCCTGCCGACGTTCACCAGCTACGCGCAGAACGCGCCCGACGTCGCGCCCTACGCGACGCATTTCGCGGCGTTCGTGCAGGACGACTGGCGGCCATCGCCGACCGTCACGATCAACTACGGCGTCCGTTACGACCTGCGGCCGCCGATGGACGACCGCAGCAACCAGCTGGGGAACTTCGATCGCGCCTTCCCCGGTGGCCGGGTGATCGTCGCCAACTCGGCGCAGTTGGCGCAGGTGCCGGCGGCGCTGCGGGGCGCCTTGCCGAACACGCCGTTCGTCACCGCCGCCGAAGCCGGCCTGCCCGAGACGCTGCGATTCACCGACAAGAACAACGTCAACCCGCGCGTCGGGGTGGCGTGGCGGCCGGGCGGGCGCACCGCGGTCCGCGGCGGCGTCGGCTCGTACACCGTGCCGCTCTACGGATCGATCAACTACTCGCTCGCCGGCGTCGTGACCAGCGACGTGCCGGTATTTCAGAACGCGGCGGTGCCGGGCGGCTACGCGATCCAGTTCCCGAACGTCTTTCCGGCGGCGCTGCGCGCCACGCCGGGCGCCGGCACGCAGGACTTCCGACGCGCCAACCAGTTCGACTTGCAGGATCCGCGGACGATTCAGTGGACGCTCACCGTCGATCGCGATCTCGGAGCCCGCGTCGGCGTCCGGGTCAGCTACGTCGGGTCGCGCACCAGCGATCTGGTGTGGAGTCCCGACCTGAACCAGGTCCACTCCAACACGCTGGGCTACGCCGCGGTCCGCGACACGCGGCCGTTCAAGGACTGGAACGTCGTCACCACGCGCGACAACGGCGCCAGCGCGCGGTATCAGAGCCTCGGCATTGAGCTCAGCAAGCGCTTCTCGCAGGGTCTGCAGCTCGACGCGTCGTATACGCTGGCGAAGAACCAGTCGGACGTCGGCGGCGCGGTCCCGGGCAACTTCGCGGCGGAGAATGGATCGACGACGCTCGATCTCTATCGCGGCGATTCGGATTTCGGCGACGTGCCGTTCACGCGCCGCCACCGCTTCGTGAGCACGTTCCTCTACCAGCTGCCGATCGGACGCGGCCGCGCCGTCGGCTCGCAGCTCGGCCCGGGACTCGATCTGCTGGTCGGCGGCTGGGATGTCGCCGGCGTCGTGCTGCTGCAGTCCGGACCGTTCCTGACGCCGTCGTTCAGCAACGCCGATCCGTCGGGGACCGGCGCGACCGTCCGCGGCTTCACCGCCACGCAGCGGCCCGATTGCGTCGGCGACGGCAACCTGTCGAATCCGACCGCCGACGCCTACTTCGATCGCAGCGCCTTCGTGCGGCCGGGCAACAACATCGGACGGTTCGGCACTTGCGCGGTCGGCACGCTGATCGGGCCGGGGACCAGCGTCTTCTCGATGACGATCGGCAAGAGCGTTCCGATCGTCGCGCCGTCGCGCCTGCGCTTCGAGATGGCGTTCTCGAACCTGTTCAACATCGAGAACCTCGACACGCCGGCATCGCTGGCGATCACCTCGAGCAGCTTCGCGCGGATCAGCGCGACGCAGCCGGTGGATCAGGCCGGACCGCGAACCGTGCAGTTCTCGCTGCGGTACACGTTCTGACGCCGGCCGACGCCCGGCAGCGGCGCTGGCAGGCGATCACCGCGGCGGCGCTGCTCGCCGGCTATGCCGGATACTACGTCTGCCGGTCGAACCTGTCGGTAGTCGCGCCGCAACTGCTGTCGGAGTTCGGACCGATCGGCGTCGACAAGGCGGCGCTCGGCCTGGTTGCGTCGGCCGGCGTGCTGGCCTACGCGGTGGGCAAGGCGTTCAACGGCGTCGTCATCGATGTGGTCGGCGGGCGGCGGATGTTTCTCGCCGGCATGGCCGGATCGATCGTCGCGACGCTGGCGTTCGCCACCACCGGGAGCGTGTCGGCGTTCGTCGCGCTCTGGGCGCTCAACCGGTTCATCCAGTCGATGGGATGGAGCGCGCTGGTCAAGGTCGCCGCGCACTGGTACGAGCCGCGGCGCTACGGCCGTGTGATGGCGATGCTGTCGTTGAGCTTCCTCTTCGGTGACGGCCTCGGCCGGCTCTGGCTCGGATCGCTGGTCGCGCGCGGCGTCGGCTGGCGCACGATCTTCGTCGCGGCTGCGGCGACGCTGGCGGTCGTCGCCGCGGTCTGTGCGCGGGTGCTCCACGAGAGCCCGCGCGATCTCGGTCTGCCCGAGCCACCGGTCAGCGCGCGCAACGTCTTTGCCGGCGACGGCGGTGAGTCGCGGGCGGCCGGCGTGGCGGACGTCCTCGCGCCGTATCTGCGCAGCCCGGCGTTCTGGCTGGTGTGCCTGGTGTCGCTTGGGCTCACGCTGGTGCGGGAAGCGTTCAACGCGTGGACGCCGACCTACCTGGTCGAGGTCTACGGGCTGACGGTGGGCGACGCCGCGCAGAAGAGCTCGCTGTTTCCGCTCGTCGGCGGCGTCTCGGTGCTCTGCGTCGGCGCGTGGTCCGATCGCGCGCGACATCGTCTCGCACTGGCCGTGCCGCTCCTCTGCACCGGCGCCGCCGCGCTCGTGGCCATCGCCAGCGGCACGGTGATGCACAGCGAGCGGCTCGGGCTGGTGCTGCTCGGCGCGGTGGCGTTCTTCGTGATCGGGCCGTACTCGCTGCTGGCCGGCGCGATCGCCGTCGATCTCGGCGGGCGGCGCGGCAGCGCGACCGCCGCCGGGCTCATCGACACGGCTGGCTACCTTGGCGCCGTCGCGTCGGGGGTGGTAGTGGGGTCGCTCGCCGAACACCAGGGGTGGGCGGTCGCGTTCCGGCTGCTGGCCGTCGTCACGGTCGTGTCCGCCGGTGCCTGCGCCGTATGTTGGCTGGAGCGCCGCGGCGCGGAACTGCGCGCCGTCGCAGGCGCGGGGAGTCATGTCCATGCTCGTTGATCTGGTGGTCTTCGACATCGCGGGAACGACGGTCTACGACGGGGACGCGGTGCACCGCTGCCTCGCCGATGCGGTGGCGCTCGCCGGCGTCGCGGCGCCGCGCGACGCGATCAATCGCGTGATGGGGATGCCGAAACCGCAGGCCATCGCGACGCTCGTCGGGCTCGACCGCGGCGCGCCGCCCGACGACGCGGAGATCGCACGGCTCTATGCGGCGTTCGAGCGCCTGATGATCGAGCACTATCGCGCCGGTGCCGGCGTCCGCGAGGCGGACGCGCGACCGAGGTGATGCGCCGGCGGCGCGCCGCGGCCGTCCGCGTCGCGCTCGACACCGGCTTCGCGCGCGCGATCACCGACGTCGTGGTGTCCAAATACCCGATCCGCGCCGCGACGGCCGGTCCGAGGCCTCGAGGAACTCAGCCTCTGATAGGCTGGCTGCGGTGCCGATGCTGTCGTATCCCCTGCAGTTCGCCCTGGTCGCGCTCGCCGGCTGGTTCAACCAGCAACAGCGCGACGTCATCGACTATCTCTTGGAAGAGAACCGCGTCTTGCGCGAACAGCTCGGAGCCAGGCGCCTGCGCTTCACCGACGACCAGCGCCGTCGGCTCGCCGCGAAAGCTCGGACATTGGGCCGACGGCTGTTGCGTGAGTTCGCCACGATCGTGACGCCAGACACGTTGCTGGCGTGGCACCGGACTCTCATCGCCAAGCAATACGACGGCAGTCCTCGTCGTGGTCCCGGACGGCCACCGGTGATGAGGGAGATCCGAGCGTTGATCGTGCGGATGGCCACCGAGAACCGCAGTTGGGGCTACACGCGGATCCAAGGCGCGTTGGCGAACCTTAATCACGAGGTGTCCCGCAGCACCATCGCCACGGTCCTTCGCGAACACGGCCTGGAGCCCGCGCCGGATCGGCTGAAGAGGACGACATGGACCGAGTTTCTGAAGGCGCAGTGGGATGTTCTGGCCGCGGCGGATTTCTTTACCGTGGACGTCTGGACCAGTCACGGGCTGACGCGGTTCGCCGTGCTCTTCCTCATCGACCTGTCCACGCGCCGCATCCACATCGCCGGCATCGCGTCGGAGCCCGACAGCGCCTGGATGAACCAGATCGGCCGCAACCTGACCGATGCCGGCGACGGCTTTCTGACCGGGAAACGCTTCTTGATCCACGATCGGGATCCGCGGTTCACCCTCGCCTTCCGGGAGACCCTCGCCGCCGCCGACGTGCAAGTGGTCGTCCTGCCTCCCCGGTCACCGAATCTCAATGCCTACGCGGAGCGATTTGTGCGAACCATCAAGGAATCATGTCTGGACCGGATCATCTTCGTCGGCGAAGCGTCGCTGCGACGAGCTGTGCGTGAGTTCGCGGACCATTACCATCACGGAACGCAACCATCAGGGCTTAGGCAACCGGTTGATCGTGCCGCTCGCGGAGCAGCCGAACCACCAAGGCGACATTGCGTGTCGAGAGCGACTCGGCGGCTTGTTGAGGTACTATCACCGACCCGCCGCGTGAGAGCTGCCGACGGCCCCAATACAGAATATCTGTTCAATCCCGCGTTCCCCCCGCGGCTCCAACGCCGACGCAGGTTTCGTCCGGACCTCGATCGGACACGGGTGCCTTTCTCATCGTCAGTAGATCACTCATCCAGGTTGGGAACCGGCAACGAGGGCCGCTCCGTCCCGAACAGTTCACATCGACTCGAGCACGCCGCTTCCCAAGCTGACCACAGATCGATTAATGGACACTACGCGGTCCGCTTCCCGAGCGCATGGTACGTCAACGGCCTCTAAGGTTCCCTCTCTGCAGCCGTTTTCAGCGGCTCGACGACGTATCGGCGCATCCTCGCGAGCACGAGTGGCTTAAGAAAAGGCGCAGCGAGCCGGTACGGCCACTTCAGGTGAACCGACGCCGTGAGCCGGTAACGCATGCCTGTCCCCTCCGGAATGAACTCGTTCACAAACGTCGCATCGTAACGTCGCTTAAACTCTGTGAGGTCAATTTGCGTCGAGGAGGCGTCTCTTAGGATGTTCATGACGATCCCCTCGACGTGATCGACCTCGATCACCGTCGTGGCCCCCTCCTTGCGCACGACCCGCGCCCCTCGGATCGTCGCGGGGAAGAGACGCGCCCAGGTGCTCGAGTCTTCATATAGCGCGCGGACGCGGTCGGCCGGCGCGTTCACGTGCTCATTCACAACGGCATGGATCACGTTTGCCCTCACAACGAAGAGCGCGAAGCTCGCCAGACAGAGAGCCGCGAACAATACTCCGATGCCAGCGCGGATCGACAGACTCATCGCTCCGCCTGGGGAGCCGTGATGACGCTTTTCGCCACGCCGTCTTCGGACACAGATACAACGCTCATATCGATGGTCCAATCATTTTCGCGAAATCCCGGTGCTCCGATTGGTGCGCGAGCTCGCGGTAGGGAGCGAGTCCAAGAGCTGTGGCCATGCTTTTCGCGCTTCGTCTCTGCGGCTTTCTGCGAGGTCAAACTGCGCCAGCGAGATATAGGCTGTCGCCGCCACGTCCGAGAAAGGCGCAATGGCGATCGCTTTGTCGAGGAACTCCTTCGCTTTCGACTTGCTGCCTCCAAACATCCCAGGAGCGAAGTAGTAGGCGTGCGCGCGACTGACGTATGCGTCGAAGTTCTTCGGATCAAGCTCGATGGCGCAGTCAAGCTCGCCGGTTGATTCGGCGCCGTGCCTCATACCGCCGGCAAAGACAAGCGGAATGAGCTGGCCGAGAAGGTCGCCTAAGAGCCAATGCGCGTCCGACGAATCTGGAGCAAGCTTCACCGCCTGCCGCGGCGGCGCTGACGCCAGCCTCGACCGCATGCCTGAGGAGCGTGCGATCGTCGCGAACCTTTGCCACCTCGCAAATCCAGTCCTCGAAAAGAGCCACTTCAATGAAAGCCGATGCGGTGCTTGCGTGCTCGGCTTCCGCCTGCGCTCGACGGATTGTGGCGTCAAGCCTCTGCGGATCGGCGCGATCCCGTGCTTGCAGAGCCTCCGTGCAGAGGATCTGTTTGCGCCCCAGGCGAGCCCTGGCGGCCGGCCAGCAGAACGGCGAGGCAACAGCGGAGGGCCCAGTGTCTCATCGACCTCATTTGACACGGACAAGCATAACGACCAGAGCGACGAATGCCACAAAGTCCAGTCCGGCAGCCGTGGCGTGCGAATATTCCCAATCCCGTCGCAAGGCCTCCCAGTTGTCGGGCGTCATCGTCCAGTTGTGCGTGGCCTGGTTCACCGGATACGTGAAGATCGCAAAAACCACCAGTGAAGCGGCCACGCCAACGAACGCCATTAGGTCGCCGCTGAACGCACGCGGTTCGTTGCGACTCGTGAGGGCGAGCATCAACGTGGCAACCGTCGCACCGACGACGACCAATCCGAGCCACGCCCAACCCATGTACAACTGCTGGACAATCAAGTACTGCTCGCGAGACAGGTTGATCTTGTTCGGCAGCTCAAACGCGTGTGCCAGAGCGGCGGACATCGCAAGCGCCGTCAGCACGAGAGTGGTGGACCGCAGAGCAGTGATTCCCAACGGGTTCCTCCTGAACAACTTCTCCTCCTGTGAAGCATCTTCGGAACGAGCATCGCGCAACTTAGCGACGTGCCTCAATTACATCGAAGGTGATGGACGCTGGAACGCATCGTCCAGCGAGGCGGCCGCGAGCTGCACGGCCTCCGCCACCTCCGGACGCACGCCCGCTCCGCCAGGATCGGCCACCAGCGCCACTCTCACCGGGATCTCCGGATGAGGGCCATCGAGCGGGGCCGGGACGGCTCGCGGATCTCGGATATGCGGACCGGCGGCGACGGAGAGTGCGAGTTCCAGGTCCGCGATGCTCCTGGCCAACCCATCGACCGGGATCACCCGTGAAGCGAACGTGACGTCGAGCGACGCACGTCATCTCGATCCCGTGCCGATCAAAGCGGTCGATCAGAAAGGTCACCTCGATCGTGCCACATCGAAAGATCGCAGGAGCGCCGATGTCGCAGCCCACGTCGGCGTCGATGGCAATCAACTCCATGTCAGGCCCGCGTCGCCAAATGCCGCAACTTCTCGGGATTGCGCACGACGT
>DATFWL010000465.1:0-5712 GCA_035259385.1 Vicinamibacterales bacterium
GAAGCGCAACCCGGGCGTCACCGAGATTGTCAAGATGGCGGGCCGCGGGCACTCGCTGACGATCGACGCCGGCTGGTGGGAGGTCGCCGAGAAGGCGCTCGAGTTCGTCAAGCGCTTCACATGATCCCGATCTCTCGCCAGACCCCCCAAGTGCGCGTGGAGGTGCCGTATGAAGATCGTCGTCGTTGGTGGCAGTGGGCTCATCGGGTCCAAGCTCGTCACGATGCTGACGCGAGGCGGCCACGAGGTCGTGGCGGCGTCACGCCGTTCTGGAGTCGACGCGATCACCGGCGAGGGTCTGGCCGAAGCCCTGAGGGGTGCCGCGGTCGTTGTCGATGTCTCGAACTCGCCGTCCTTCGAAGACGCCACGGTGATGAAGTTCTTCAAGGCCGCGACGCACAACCTCCTCACTGCTGAAGCCTCCGTCGGCATCCGTCATCACGTCGCGGTGTCGGTTGTCGGTACCGGACGTCTGCTCGGAAGCGGCTACCTCCGCGCGAAGCTTGCGCAGGAGAAGCTGATCAAAGAATCGTCGATCCTGTATTCGATCATCCAGGCGACGCAGTTTTTCGAATTTCTGACGAACATCGCTGACGCCGCGACGCACGGTACTGCCGTTCGCGTGCCGCCGGTGCACGTCCAGCCGGTTGCGGCTGACGATGTCGCACGCACGGTCGCGAAGATCGCGACAGGCTCTCCCTTGAATGGCACCGTTGAAATCGGCGGGCCCGAACCGTTCTACCTCGACGGACTGCTCCAACGCGTCCTTGGCGCCCGCAACGATCGACGCGAAGTGATCGCAGACGCACACGCTCGCTACTTCGGCGCTGAGCTCAATGAACGCTCGCTCCTCCCCGGCGACGAAGCGGTGCTCGGCGAAATCCGGTTCGACGACTGGCTTGGTCGCACCGCACACCCGATTCCGAATTCGAATGTGCAGCCGGCAGTCGCAGCCGGCGCGGGAAGCGAGCGAGCACAGCTCGAGGAGAACGAATTCCGTGTCAGTGAGGTGCCTCCTGGATCGGTCCTGCTGGTGGGCGATTGCGCCGTATTTAATATCGAGGGAGGTTTCTGCGCCACCCAGGCGCTGTGTACGCACCGGCAGGGTGCATTGTCTGAGGGCTCGCTCGACGGCACGACGGTGACATGCCCATTGCACGGCGCCCAATTCAACGTGTGGACGGGCGCCGTGTTGCGGGGGCCGGCCAAGGATCCGCTCGAGACCTACCGCGTGACCGTCGATGGGGACATTGGACGCGTCGAGGTTCCCATCGCACACGCGGTCCACGGCGCGTGACGACGTGAGCACGACGCCCATGTGAGACGGCCGCGGCTGCGACGATCTTTCCGACACTCTGTCGGCGTCCAGCCATCAGAACACCACGAACTGCCACGTCACGGTGAGGGTGTGAGCACGATCACGACGAATGACGGTACGACGATCTGCTCGCGTTCATCCAGCAAGGCAAACGGAAGGTCGCTCAGCCCAGAGAACCAGCAGACATCGAAGGAGACGGAGATGACACGCTCGAAGACGTTGAGAAACCTGGCTGCCGCCGTTGTGGCGGTCGCAATCCTCGCAGCCGCAAAGGCCACAGACGCGACGGAGCAACAGAAGCCGAGTCGTGGCGTCACCAACGTTGTGCTCGTGCACGGCGCGTGGGCCGACGGCTCGAGCTGGTCGAAAGTGATTCCACTGCTCGCGGCGAAGGGTCTTCACGTTGACGCGGTGCAGCTGCCGCTCACATCGCAGGCGGACGACCTTGCCGCGGTGCAAAGAGCGATCGCTCGGGTGGACGGCCGGCTCCTGCTTGTCGCTCACTCATACGGCGGCGCCGTGATCACCCAGGCCGGCAACGACCCGAAAGTCGCGGGCTTGGTCTATGTTGCGGCGTTCGCACCGGCAGAAGGGGAGTCGCCTTTCGATCTGACGGTTGCCACTCTCCCGCCCTTCCTTCAGAACGTACAGCCGGACGCATTCGGATTCTTGAAGCTAACGGAGGCTGGAATTCGCGAGGACTTCGCGCCGGACCTGTCCGACTCCGAGCAGACCGTGCTTGCGGCCACCCAGGGTCCAACGTCCGTCGCTTCCCTGAGCGGCCCAATTTCTACACCGGCCTGGCGCAACAAGCCGTCGTGGTTTGTGATCGCGGCCCACGACCGCGTCGTTTTGCCGACGCTACAGGCGATGTTCGCGGAGCGCATGAACGCCACGTCAATCACGCTGTCGTCGAGCCATGTGGCGATGTTGTCCCAGCCTTACGTCGTCGCGTCAGTCATCCGCAGGGCGGCACGCAACGTCCAGTAACGGAGAGGCCAGTCATGACGAAGACTCCAGAAGCAGATTTCGTTGTCGAGGCCGCCGACCTGCTCGTCCGTCAGCGCGCAGGAAGCAGTCGGCCACTGTCTCAACAAAATCGCCGTTGTGGCACCGTTCTGACACGATTTCGATGACTGGTTGACAGGACGCTCAGGCGACGCGTCCGAATCCATCCGCCTTGGTCGGTGGGTACGGATGAAAATCATTCACGTCGTCTGATCAGCCAATGGGAGTTGGAATGCAACACGGCTTGGAATGGAAAGCGTGATCTCCGTGCCGGTACTTCGACTACTGGAGAATTCGACCAGCCCTCCAATTCGCGCGGCTCGCTCCCGCATGCCCGCCAAGCCCCAGTGTCCGTCGCGGCCTGTTTGGAGCACCTGAGAGTCGATTCCACATCCGTTATCGTGAACGCGCATGCGCAGGTCACTGTCCGCATATTCGAGTTGGAGCTCGACGCGTTCCGCTTGGGAGTGACGAAAGGCGTTGACCAGCGCTTCCCTGCCAATCCGGTACACCTCGTCCTTGATGGCTGGCCGCAGCGGCTGCTGCCGGCCGGAGACAGTGACGCGAAAGTCAATCTCGGGCTGCGGCGCCACCTCTTCCCGAACACGAGACAAGGCCTGCACCAGATCTGGTTGGGAGTCGGAGGAGCGGAGACCCTTAATGGTGTTCCGGCCCTCCTCGATTCCTTGGCGCATAACCTGAAGAATCCACTCCAATCGGGGTTTGATCGATGAGTCCGGAGTTACGTTATGCAGCGTCGCGGCCAGGTGCAGCGAGGCACTCTGGATTGTTTGCAGAAGGGTGTCGTGGAGTTCTCGGGCAATTCGCGTGCGCTCCTCCAGACGCACATTTTCCTGCCGGATCTTTTCTTCCTCCTGTTTCCGCGATTCGATCTCCGTCGCGCTCATGTACCATCGCCTGGGGCGCTCCATTTCGACCAATGGGTTGTAGCGGATCAGGAACCACCGGTAGGCGCCATCATTTCCGAGCAGCCTCGCATCGAGTTCAAACGGCTCACTCCCCGACACGCCTCGCTCGTACGCAGCTTGCATCCTCTTCGCATCGTCGGGATGAACGACTCTGCCGATCACGTCCGTCGAACGGAATTCCTCGAGTGTCAGACCGGTATATTCCTGAGCCACCCGATTTGCGTGAATCCATTTGTCATCCGGTCCGAGCACCACAATCAACTGCGGGACGAGATCGACAAGTTCCTGGAGCTCCTGTTCGGCACGCTCACGTTCGCCATAGAGACGCGCGTTCTCGAGCGAAATCGCGGCCTGCGAGGCCAACAGTTTCAGGACAGAGATGCGCGCCGGCGCGAACACGTGAGGGGCGAGGTTGTTCTCGAGGTAGAGCACGCCGATGAGCGTGGCTTGGCTCGAGAGCGGCAGGCAGAGCACTGAGCGAGCGTGCCGCTGGCAGAAATACGAATCCGTCGAAAACGGATTCAGACTCGCGGCGTCGTCGAGGATCACGCTCTCGTGCGTGTGAAGGACATAACGGAACATCGTCTCCGGCAGCCCGAGCGCCCTCACCGGTTCGTCGATCAGTTGGACGCTTACCGTGTCACCGCTGGTCGTCGCTTCCACCGCGAGGCGCCGCTCATTTCCCCGCAGCAGCACCAGCAGTGCGCGTTCGGCGCCTGCATGCTCGATCGCAGTACGCATGAGCGTGTCGAGCAGTTTTTCGAGGATCATCTCACCCGAGACGGTTTGCGACACTTTGATCACGGTGGCGAGGTCAAGCTGTTCGAGCGGGGCGCCTATCGTGCCAACCTGAGCAGTGCCGATCTCTTCCGACCTCAGGTGCGGATGCAATTTATCCAGCTGCCTGACCTTCCCATCCGCGCCCCAGCGGAGATAGCCATACCGCGCATTCCGCAAATAGGTCTGCGAGATGGTCTGGAAGCCGCGCGCGGCGTAGAAGCGAGCGGCGACCTCGTTGGCCAGCGCTTCGTTCTGGACGAAGTCGTTCTCACGTGCAGACCGGATCGCCGTTTCGTACATGCGCTCCGCCTCGAGCTCTCGCCCTTCGATGCGAGCGATTTCGGCGCCGATCAGCGCGGCACGGTGCTCGAAATTCTCGGGGCAGTTCACCGCCCATTCCATAAGCTGTTTGTGGCAGACGGCGAGCGCTTCGATATGTTCCAAATTTTGGACAGGAAACATCGCGTCGCAGGATGCCGCATGGCTGAGCGCGGCATACAAGTGACTCTCTGCCACCTCAATAACGGGCGGCGTTGTCCAGAGCAGCTGCTGAACGTGCCAGGACGCGTCAAGCGCCGCTGTATAGTCGCCGGCGAGGAAGCGCGCCTGCAGCTTCCGTATCCAGTACCGGCACGCTGAGATCGGCGCACCCTGGGCTGGACCGCTCGACAGACTGCGCTCGAACTGCAGTTCATCAAACTGAGCGTCGTTGAAGCAGCCGAACGTTGCGGTCAAGCCGCGAAGGGTGCGGATGAAACCGAGCTGCGTCGTGATGAGGTCGATCACAGCGCCAAAACGGGCGCTTTGGGCAAACGCAAGGCCACGTTCGGCCTCGGCTTGCACGTCGGCAAGCGGGTCGCCCGCTGCAAGAAGGTTCGCGATCAAATTGTTGAAGCTGAACGCTCCGTGCGTGAGGTCGCCATTTGTGTTCGCCGCTTCGAATGCGCGACGGATCATGTCGCGGCCGGCTCGCACGTGGTTGGCCCAGGCCATGCAGAAATTGCCGAAACTGATGTAGGTGCGAGCCTTGAAACGCTGCAAGCCAGACCGCTCCACCAGGTCGTAGCCGAGCCGCCCGAGGCGAAAGCCAGCCTGGTAATTGCCGAACCGATACCCGGCGACTCGGCCCAGCCAGACGTAGCCCAGACACGACCCATCGCTATTGCCGTACTCCAAACTCAGATTGATCAGCTGACAAACGATCAAGCACAGCACGTTTGCATTCGTATACAACGCCGGCGTCAGCGCCTTGGTCAGAACGTCCAGAGTTGCGATCACCGCAGGGTCGCTCATCACCGGCAGATCGATGAGCGATTCAACCTCGCGGCCTCCGAACAGCGACCACGTGCGATCGTATTCGCGTCGCGCCGCTTCGTCTGTCGGATCGGACGACCAGTCCATGCCCAGATAACGCATGTATGCCAGGCAGACATCCAGCGCGCGATCGTTCTGGTCGAGCATCATGTACAGATCGATGCGCAGGCAGGCGACCGTCGCCTGATCGATGGAATCGATGGCGCGCGACACGAGCACCGCCAAGCGCTCTTCTGCGGCTGCCAAATCGCTGGTCAGCAACTCGCATTCAGCCCGGTTCAACTCCAGCGGCAGCATGAGGTCCGGCCGACGTTCCCAACCGTCGTCTCCCAGGAGAACTGTCCCCGTGACCAGATAGTTCAG
>DATFWL010000466.1:0-16921 GCA_035259385.1 Vicinamibacterales bacterium
GAACAGCAGATCGGTGTGGCCGCCGAGCGGGCTGTTGTAGAACTCCTGGTCGGGCATCACGAGGAAGCCCTTGTCCGACTTGCGGCGCGCCCCTTCGACCGACGCCTGCGTGACCGCGAGCTGATCGGGACGTCCGCCGCGGCCGCCACCTTGCGCTGCCGCCGGCGCCGAGCCGCGACCCGCTTCGCTGCCACGACCGCCGCCCTCGCCGCCGCGGCCGCCGCCCTCGTTGCCTCTGCCGCCACCGCCGCCGGTCCCGACCGAGTCGATCTGGCTCACGATGTTGAGGCCGAGCGCGCGAAGCGCGTCGAGATCGGGGATGTCGGCGTCGAGGCTGCCGGCGCGCATCAGCCGCTGCCCGAGGTCCATGTGATAGTGGTGGTTCATCACCTGGTAGCCGGCGAGCGGCTTGTACGTGTCGCCGTGCGTGAAGGCGAGCACGGCGTCGAGCGTGGCCTGCGCCGGCTCGGCGCTCGGATACAGATAGAGCGCCATACGCTGCGGGGTGCCGGGGCGCGCGCTGTAGAGCGCGAAGTTCTGGTCGTACTCCGGCGTCTCCTCTTTCTCGGCCTGCCGGACGCCGAACGCGAAGGCGTTGTCCGAGTCCTTGCGGTAGAAGGTGTAGCCGAGGTTGGTCGCGACCTCGCGCGCCCAGAAGAACGTGTGGGGCGGCGGGAACGCGGCGATCGTGCCGGCCTTGTCACGCTCGACCAGCAGCACGCGGTTGCTCGCGCGCACCGGCACCTCGGACTGATTGACGGCGCCGCCGAAGAAGTAGGATTGCCAGGTGTTGGCGACGTCGCGCCACGCCGCGCGCGATCCGCTCTGGATCGCCAACCCCTTCAAGCCGGCGTCGTACTTGTAAGCCACCGACGGTCGATCGGTGCTCGCAACGATCTCCTGCCGAATCAGGTTCGTTCCCTTGTAGACCGTGTACCGCAGGCTGCCGGCGAACGGGCCGACGGTCGCGCCGGAGAACGACGCCTCGATGCGGCCGCCATCGGTCTTCACCTCGCACGCCTTCACGGCGTAGGCGGCCGTCGCGCGCGAGATCTCGTCGGGCTTTCGCGGCAGACCCGGCTGGTTGGCGACGCCGTCGGCCGGAGGCGGATTGCCGCCGCGGCCGGCGGGGCCGAGGTTCAGCGGCGCGTCCCAGAACGCGTCCCACTTGTGCTCGTCGATGATCGCCGGCGTGATCGGCACCTTCAGCTCGTTGAGCGGCTGCAGCTGCTGATTCGACATCCGCCGCATCCCGGCGACCACGCGGAATTCGGGTGCGGCGTTGGCGGCGAGCACCGCCCACGCGCCGCCCTTGCGGCGGACGGCCAGCTCGCGGACCACCGGCGCGCCGCCATCGACGGCGAGCCGCAGCCGCACGTCCTGCGTGCGGTCGCCGTCCCACGTCAGCGTGAGGACGTTGTCGGCGACGCCGGCTGTCAGGCCAGGCGCGGCCTTGTAACCGGACAGCGTGCAGACGAGCGGATCGGCGGATGCCGCGGCGGCCGAACACACCAGCGCCATCGCCACGCAGGCCCCAGTTCTGGTCATGGCGCGGCACTATAGCCCCATTCGGGAGGGCGTCTTGTCGCGTTTTGTCGCGGCTCGGGTCGCGCTGCGCAGGCGCGGCTATACTGGCGCCGCCGCGGCCCTGCAGTCGCCCGCGACAAGGAGGCACCGTGCCACGATACGCAGCGATTCTGGTCGGCGGCATCCTGCTGGCAGCGGCGACCGCATCTGCCGACGTCGAGCGGGTCGAGGTGAAGTCGCGCCGCGACGTCCTCGGCGGTCGCGCCTTCGGCGCGGCCGGCGTCTACGAGATCGTCGCCGGGACCGTGCACATCGCGGTCGATCCGGCCAACCGGCACGACCGGATCATCCCCGACCTCGACCGTGCGCCGAAGGACGCGCGCGGCCTGGTGCACGCGTCGGCCGACTTCTACCTGCTCGCGCCGAAGGATCGCACGAAAGGCAATCACGTCCTGCTGCTCGACATCGCGAACCGCGGCAATCGCCTCGCGCTGCGCTCGCTCGATCGCGCCGACCGCGGCGCGCGCGGCGAGCCGGACAGCGAGATCGGCGACGCTTTTCTGCTCGCTCGCGGCTACTCGGTGTTGTGGGTCGGCTGGCAGGCCGACCTGCCGGTCAACGGCAGCGCGCTGCGCGCCGAGTTGCCGCGCGCGCCGGGCGTCGACGGCATGATGCGCGGCGACTTCACACCCGCGCGCGACAGCGGCGACGCGCCGGTCCCCGGCGCGGAGTTCAACCCGCCGCTCGAGCGCGAAGGCGCCCGGGACGTCCTGCTCGTTCGCGACGATCCGTACTCGCCCGCAACCCCGGTGCCGCGAAACCGCTGGCGCTTCTCCGAGGATCGCAGACGGCTGCTCGCCGACGAAGGACTGAAAGCCGGCAAGGTCTACGACATCGTCTTCAAGACGAAGGATCCGTTCGTTGCCGGCCTCGGGTTCGCCGCCGTGCGCGACGCCGCGGCGGCGGCCCGCTCCGGACGCTTCGCCGATCTCGACGTCGCGACGACGATCGCGTTCGGCGAGTCGCAGAGCGGGCGGATGCTGCGCGACTTCCTCTATCAGGGCTTCAACGCCGACGAACGCGGCGGCCGCGTCTTCGACGGCTTCATGATCCACATCGCCGGCGGCGCGCGCGGCAGCTTCATCCAGCGGTTTGCCGCGTCGGGCGGCGATACCTACTTCTATCCGGTCCGCTTTCCGTTCACGCTGACCGAGGAGCGCGATCCGGCGACCGGCGAACGCGACGGCCTGCTCGCGAAGGCGGCCGCCGACGGCGTCGTGCCGAAGGTGATGCTCACCAATTCCGCCGTCGAGTACTGGGGCGGCCGCGCCGCGTCGCTCACGCATACGACCGTCGACGGCGCGCGCGACGTCGCGCCGCCCGACAACGCGCGGATCTACTTCCTCGCCGGTCAGCAGCACGCTCCCGCGGCCTTTCCGCCCAGGCGCGCCGGCGAGGCGACGCAGCAGCTGCCGAACCCGCTCGACGCGACGTGGACGCTGCGCCGGCTGCTGATCAGCATGACCGACTGGGTGAAATCGGGCGCCGCGCCGCCTGCCAGCCGCTACCCGACGCTCGCCGATCGCACGCTCGTGCCGGTGGATGCCCTTCGTTTCCCGAACGCGATCGGCTCGGCTCCCGCGAAGCTGCCGATGGCCGTCCGCCTCGACATGGGCGCCGACTTCAAGGCGAACGGCGTCGCCACGCTCCCGGCGACGTTCGGATCGCCATATGCGCTGCTCGTCCCTGCCGTGGACGCCGACGGCAACGAGATCGCCGGCGTACGGATGCCGGAGCTCGCCGTGCCGCTCGCGACGCACACCGGCTGGAACTTCCGCGACCCGTCGATCGGCAGCCCGCAGAGCTTCGTCCGCCTCGTCGGCTCGTACGTGCCGTTTGCGCTGACGCGGCAGGCGCGCACATCGTCCGGCGACACGCGTGCGTCGATCGAAGAGCGCTACAAGGATCGCAGCGACTATCTCGAGAAGATCAGAGCGGCAGCCCAGAAACTCGTCGCCGACGGATTTCTCCTGGCCGACGACGTCGACGCGATCGCCTCGCGCGCAGCCGAGCACTGGGCTTGGCGGCAGGCGGTGGCGGGCTCTACGGCCGGCGGGAGGTAGTCTCGATCGGGAGCCGATCATGAAACTCACTCGAAAGGAATTTCTCGGCGTCGCGGCGACATCCGGTCTCGCCTCGCTGCTCGCCCCGCGCGAGTCGACCGCAGCCACGGCGGACACCAAACCGAAGAAGCTCGAGAAGGCGGCGATCAAGGGGGCGACCGCGGCGACCGTTCGCTTCATCCGCGACACGAAGAGCGCCGCAATCCCGCCGGGTGTGTTTGCACAGGCCCGACGCTGCTTGATCGACGGCTTCGGCGTGATCCTCGCGGGATCGACCGTCCGCGGGAGCGCGACCGTGCGCGACTACGTCCGCGCGGGCGGCGAGAAGCGCGACGCAACGGTCCTCGGCGCCAGCGGCCTGACGACGTCGGTCGCGTATGCGGCGCTGGCCAACGGCGCCAGCGGCCACGCGATGGATTTCGACGACACCCAGTTGTCCACCACGCCCGATCGCACCTACGGGCTGCTGACGCATCCGACGCTGCCGCCGCTGTGCGCCGCGCTCGCAGTCGGCGAGGCGCAGAACGCCTCGGGCGCCGCGTTCCTCGAAGCCTTCGCCGTCGGCTTCGAGGTGGAGTGCAAGATCGCCGAAGCGATCGATCCGGCGCACTACAACAACGGCTTCCACTCGTCGGGCACGATCGGCACGTTCGGCGCCGCGGCGGCGACGGCGAAGCTGATGAACCTCGACGATCGCGCGCTCGCCCACATGCTCGCGATCGCCGCGAGCACCGCGGCGGGCATCCGCGTCAACTTCGGATCGATGACCAAGCCTTTGCACATGGGGCGCGCCGCGGAGAACGGCGTCTTCGCGGCGGACCTCGCCCGGCGCGGCTTCACCGGCGGAGACGACGGGCTCGACGGCGAGTGGGGCTTCTTCCAGGTGCTGGGCGGCGGCGCCGATCTCGACCGGCTGATCGGGGTGCTCGGCAGACCGTGGTCGATCCTCGATCCGGGCGTTTCGGTGAAGCCGTATCCGTGCGGCGTACTGAGCCATCCGAGCATGGACGCGATGCTGAAGGTCGTCACAACGCACGACCTCGAGCCGGAGCAGGTACAAGCCGTCCGCCTTCGCGCCGGCTCGAACATCCTCCAGCCCCTGCGCTACAAAACGGCGAAGACGGAGCTGGAGGCGAAGTTCTGCATCCCGTTCCTGCTCTCGAGCATCCTGCTGCGGCGCAAGGCCGGCGTTCGCGAGTTCACCGACGCGTTCGTGTCGAGCGCGCCGGTTCAGCAGATGATGACGCGGGTCACGACGGTGTTCGATCCCGACATCGAGGCGCGCGGCTTCGACAAGATTCGCAGCGTGGTCGAGGTCGACTGTGTCGACGGACGGCGGTTCGTGCAGGCGTCAGACGATGCGTATCGGGGCGGGCCGGATCGGCCGTTCACCCGGGACGAACTGCACGCAAAATTCGCCGACTGCGCGCAATTGACGATGGGTCCGGAACGAATCACGCGCGCGCTCGCGGCAATCGAAGGCGTGCAGGAGATGCCGAGCATCCGCCAGCTCGTCGCCGCGCTGGCGTAGAACCCCGTCGTCATGCGGGCCCCGGCGGAAAGCAACCGCGGAGAACGCAGAGAGCGCAGAGATCTCTTTCGCTCTGATTACATTGCGGCTGTGTGGTAGTTGCGCCTGCGGTAAGGATCCCGGTGTCACGCTCACCCCCGGGCATGCAACCGCGGAGACCGCAAAGAGCGCAGACATCTTTTTCTCCTCTGGCGAGTCGAGGCATCCTGCGGGTCGGTATACGGTGAACGCTTCAGCCGGACTGCGAGCAGAAACCGCCCGGCTGCCCTGTCGATCGCTAAGGAAAAAGATTTCTGCGATCTCTGCGCGCTCTGCGGTTAAGCGAGATGCCGCTCTAACACCCGACGCAGCGGTGGTTGTTCTTCGCGCCGAGGCTCTCGAGCAGCGCGATCGTTTCCGGGAAGGGCTCGATGCGCTGCACCGGGCCGTTCGCCATATCGACGGTCGTCTGACCGCTGCGCGCGACGGCGGTCACGTCCGCGCCTTTCGACACCAGGTACTTGATCAACTCGTTGTCGCCGCGCGCCGCCGCATGATGAAGCGGCGTGTAGCCGTTGTGATCGCGCGCGTTGACGTCGGCGCCAAGCTCCTCGACGAGGAATTTCACCGCTGGCACCCAGCCGTCCGGCACGTGCCGGTGCGTGTTGCCCGCGAACCCCAGGCCGTAGCCGACGCCTGAGGCGGCGTGAATCGGCGCGACGGCGGGCCCGCTCCATGGCGCCGGCGGCAGGCCGGACCGGTCGGGTCCACTGGGATCGGGACCGCCTTCTTCGTAGCGCTCCGGCACTTTCGACGTGCCGATCGTCGGATCGGCGCCGTACTTCAGCAGCAGCTTCATCGCCGGAATGTCGAGCGTGTAGGCGGCGAGCCAGAACGGTGTCGCGCCCGTGCGATCGACGCCGAGGAGATCGCGGTTGTACGTCGTGTACCAGAGCGACTTCGTGAGCCGCGCGTTCGGGTTCGCGCCCGCCTGCAGCAGCGCCTCGGCGAGTTCGAGGTAGCCGGTCTTCTGCTGCATGTACTTCGCCGGCTGCGGATGACGCGCCTTCGGCGCCCACTGCATGTTCAGGACGCCGTAGAGCGGTGTGCCGCCGGCGTCGCTCGCGAGGGTGACGTCGGCGCCGCGCGCCACCAGGCGCATCGCCAGATCGAAGTGGCCGTTGATCGACGCGATCAGCAACGGGCTGGTGTGATCGGACGCGCTCAGCTGGTTGAGATCGGCGCCCCCGTCGAGGAGCGCGAACACCGTGTCGTCGAGCCCTTCGCGCGCCGCGAGCAGCAGCGCGGTGAGTCCGCCCTGCGCGCCGACCAGATCGGCGTAGCCGAGCGGCTCGGGCTCGCCGCCGTTGTCACCGTCGGCGCTGCGGGCGCGGCGCGCCGCAGCGGGCGCCGCGCCGGCCGGTTTGCCCTCGGCGGCAGCCGCCGCGGCTTTCGCGGCGAGCTCCTTCTGCATCGCGGCCACGCGTGCGTTGCGCGCGCGGCTGTCGGCGCTGTCCAGCCGGTTGCGGTCGCTGATGTTCACGACCTTCGCAGTGAGTCGCGGGTCCGCACCGCGCGCGAGCAGCGTCCGCACCACCGCGGTGCGGCCGGATGCGGCCGCGAACATCAGCGGCGTCTGGCCCCACTGCGGCTCGCGCAGGTTCGGATCGGCGCCGGCATCGAGCAGGATCGTGACGGCGTCCCCGCTGCCGGACGCCGCGGCAAAATGCAGCGGCGCGGCCCCGGTCGTCGTCAACACGCGCACGTCGGCTTTCGCGTCGACGAGCAGCCGCACGACCGCGGCAGCCCCGGACTTCGCGGCGATGTGCAGCGGCGTGTGCGCGCCGATTCGCGTGACCGCCCGCACGTCCGCGCCGGCCTTCAGCAGGAGCGCGGCGGCGGCGGCGTCGCCACGCTCCGCGGCCCAGTGCAGCGCGGTCATGCCGTCACCCTGCGGCGCGTTCACGTTCGCGCCGCCGCGGACGATCGTCTTCAGCGCGGTCGTGTCGCCACGCATCGCCGCGTCGGCCGCGGCCGCGGCGGTCGGCTCCGCGCCGGCGCGCGGGACGTCGCCCATGATTGCCGCCGGAGCCGCGCTCCAGACGAGAACGGCCGCGCCGGCGAGCGCCACGAGAGCAAGCGGTCGATTGATCGCCATCATCGGTTATCCCAGCGAGAAGGTGCCCGTCGAATCGCCGAACTGGTCGACGTCGGAGAGCCCGACCTTGTGCAGGACGTCGAGCATCACGTTGGCCATCGCCGTGCCGGCCGGCGCCTTCAGGTGCACGTTGCCCGGCAGCCGTCCGTTCGCGCCGCCGAGCACGATCAGCGGGCAGCGCTTGTGGTTGTGGATGTTGCCGTCCGCCATCGGCGACCCGTAGACGATCAGGCTGCGATCGAGCAGCGACGCGTCGCCGTCCTGGATCGACTGCAGCTTCTCGAGGAAGTACGGCAGCAGGCTGACGTGATAGCGGTTGATCTGCGCGAACTCGAGGATGTTGCTCGGCTTGTTGCCGTGGTGCGACGCCGGGTGGAAGCCCTTGGTGATCCCGCTCTCCGGGTAGACGCGGCTCGACGCATCGCGGCCCATCTTGAACGAGAAGACGCGCGTCACGTCCGCCTGGAACGCGAGCGCCTGCAGATCGAACATCAGCTTGGCGTGCTCGTCGAACGAATCGGGCACGCCGGCCGGCGCGCTCGGCAGCTCGCGCGCTTCCCCGCTCAGATTGCGCGCCTCGATTCTCTGGATGCGGCGCTCGATCTCGCGCACGCCGTCGAGATAGTGATCCATGCGCTGCCTGTCGCCGGCGTCGAGCCGTTTCGTGAGATCGGCGACCTGTCCGGTGATGTAGTCGAGGACGCTGCTCGTCGAGTGGCGCCGCGCCGCGCGCTCGCCGGCCGAGCCGCCGGCGCCGAACAGCTGATCGAAGGCCATCCGCGGATCGCGGATCATCGGCAGCGGCTCGGTCGGCGCCGCCCAGCTGATCATGTCGGTGTACACGCACGAGTAGCCGTAGGCGCAGCCGCCGCCCTGATCGACGTTCTCGATGCAGAGCTGCATCGACGGGATCGGCGTGTCCTGCCCGAAGCGCCGCGCGTAGATCTGATCGAGCGACACGCCCGCGCGGACGTCCGAGCTCTCGGTCTGCTTCGGATGCGTCTGCGTGAGGAACACCGCGCTCGATCGGAAGTGATCGCCGCCGATCTCGGGCGGCGTCACCGCTTCCGCCGGCCGCACGTCGGTGTCGCTGACGATGGTGAGGTACTTGCGGAACGGCTCGAGCGGGCTCAGCGAGCTGCCGGTGAGGTTGAAGGCGCGTCCGGTCTCGGCCGGCGACCAGAGGTGCTGCGTCGAGCCCCATTCGTTCGCGCCGGCGGCGCCATGCACCATCTCGATGCAGACCAGCCGCGTGCGATCGAGCGACGCGGCGCTCACCGTCTTCGTCCAGAGGCCGCGTGCCGGAACCATCGCGTCGAGAAACGGCAGCGCCACCGTTGCGCCGAGCCCGCGCAGCACCGTCCGCCGTGGAATGTGCTTTCCGCTGATGAACGCCATCTCGCTGTCTCCTCTGACCCGTGTAGCCATCCGCGATCGTGTCGGGGCACCCTTTCAGGGTGGCCCCGGTCGTCCGCCCTGAAAGGGCCGGACCTACCTGTGCACCATCAATCCCTACCGCTGACCCGCAACGCCGGCAGTCGGTACCGCGGGCTCGACGCTCTTCATCCGGAACGCCGCGCTCTTCACGATCCCCAGCACGAACGCGGACATCGGATCGCCTGCCCCGTCGGCGCCGCGCACGATCTGGCGGACGACCGGCATGTCGTCGGGCACCAGCCGCCGCCCCAGCGCGAACGTCATCAGGTTCTCCGTGAAGGTCTGCAACAACACGCCGCGGCGCTTCAACAACGCCTGCTCGAGGTCCGCCGGACCGGCGAGCCGCGTGCCGTCGTACATCGTGCTGGCGGCGTCCACCGGCATCCCGTTGTCCTTGATCCGCCAGGCACCGGTGACGTCGAAGTTCTCGAGCGCGAGCCCGATCGGATCGATCATCCTGTGGCACGACGCGCACGACGGGTTGGCGCGATGCTGTTCCATGCGCTCCCGCACGGTGCGCAGGCGGCCGTCTTCCGCGTCCGCCGTCGCCTCGAGATCCGGGACGTTGGGCGGCGGCGGCGGCGGCGGCGTCCCGAGCAGCACTTCCATCACCCACTTGCCGCGTAGCACCGGCGACGTCCGATCGGCGTGGGACGTGAGCGTGAGGACGCTGCCGTGGCCGAGCACGCCGCGGCGCCGCCCGTCGGCGTACGGCACCTTACGGAACTGCGGACCGACGACGCCGGCGATGCCGTAGTGGCGCGCGAGCCGTTCGTCGGCGAAGGTATAGTCGGCCGAAAACAGATCCATCACCGATCGGTCCTCGCGGACCAGATGCTCGAAGAACAGCTCCGTCTCGCGCCGCATCGCGTTCTTCAGTTGATCGTCGAAGTCGGGATAGAAGCGGACGTCCGGGTTGATCTTGTCGAGATCCTGCAGCCGCAGCCACTGCGCGGCGAACCGCGTGCCGAGTACGTCGGACCGCCGGTCGGCCAGCATGCGGCGCACCTGCTGTTCGAGGGTTGCGGGCGACGAGAGGCGTCCCCGCTCGGCAAGCCGCATCAGCTCTTCGTCCGGTCCGGTCGCCCAGAGAAAGAAGGACAGGCGCGACGCGAGGTCGACGTCGCTGAGCGGGTAGGCATCGCCCGCGCGCGGGTTGGCCGGACGCTCCTCGAGCCGGAACACGAACCGCGGGCTCGCCAGAATGCCTTCGAGCGCCATGCGAACGCCCGCCTCGAAGCCGCCTTCGGCCGCTCCTTTCTGATACAGGTCCATCAGCGGAGTCAGGTCGCGCTCGGCGAGCGGCCGCCGGAAGGCCTCCGAGGCGAGGCGCGTGATGATCTCGCGCGCGCACACAATCTCCTGGCCGCCGTCGCGGCGCGCGCGCGCGGGTGCGGCGGCCGGCGCATCGGGATGGCAGGTGAAAATCCGGCGGCGGCTCGGCGTCTGCGAGATGCCGGTGACCGTGAACGGCCCGGTGATCGCGAAGTCGCGCAGGTGCGGCAACGTCGTGAACCCGTAGGCGTCCGCGATGCTCGTGCTCGCGATCGACCACTCGAGCGGTGAGATCAGATCCTGCGCCGGCCCTTCGAAACGGCGGATGAACGCCGCCGACACCCGATGCGGTCCGGCGGTGACCTTGATCGGATCGGTCCGCACGGAGACGCCGTCCGGATCCGACGAGTTCATCCAGCGATCGATGTCCAGCAGCGCCGCGCGCGCGCCGTCGATGGCGATTTCGATCTGCTCCGGCGCGTCGGCGGTGTGCAGCGCGGCGCGGCCGTTGCCGTAGAGCGCACCGGTCGTCTCGTGAAAGAACGACACGCGGAAGCGGTAGTCGCCGTCGGCGGGAAAGGTGTGCGTCACGACCAGCCCGCCGCGCGTGCCGTAGGGTGCGGCGTCGACGTGCTCGCGCTGCGAGACCCACCGCGACAGCGAGTAGGTGGCCTCGCGCGCCGTGGCCGCGCGATCGCCAACCGCCAGCCGGCTGATTTCGGCCGCCGCCGTGAGATACGACTGCATCAGCGTCGGCGACAGCAGCTGCGCGTCGGCGATGTTGTCGAAGTTCGCGCTCTTCGGATCGAGCGGCAGGTAGTCGCCGGCGTCGACGTCGAGCGCGAGCAGGTCGTGGACCGAGCGCTCGTATTCGGCGCGATTCAACCGCTGGAAGGTGCGGCGCCCGGGCGCGGCGTCGCCGACGTGCGCGTCGGCCCCGGCCTCGAGCGCGGCGGCAAGACCGGCGAGCGCCGCCTCGTCGCGCGGAATGCCCGCGGGCGGCATCTGGCCGGCCCGCAGCTTCCGGATCATCCGCTCGGTGACGTCGCGGTGCGACGCCGCGGTCGCGACCTCGAACGACGCGAGCGAGAGATTGCCGCTGCGCGCTCGATCGTTGTGACAGCCGACGCAAGTGCGCGAGACGACCGCCTGCGGCGACGGCGCGGGGCCGGTCGCAGAGTCCTGCGGCGCTGCCGTGCCCGCGGCGTGCGAACCGAGCAGCGAGAGTGCGCAGGCGGCGGCGAGTCCGCTGGCCCGCGACGGCCGTTTCACCATTGAGACGCCCCCGTACCTGCGCGGCGCCTGCGCGTCACGAGGCGAACGACACTATAAGCCGGTTCGATTGAGGGATGTGTCGCAAGATGTCGCAACGCCGGGTAGTTGCGCGAAGCGACCGCAGACCTTCACGAGCTGGCAGCCTGTGTGCACGAAAAAAAGGCGAACGATCGGGCGATCATCCGGTCGCCGCCCGTCGACGCGGCTGGTCGGCGAGTCCGCCGCCTCCCAGGCGATTCGTGAGCGTCATCAGCTTCTGGCGATCGCGCATCGCGCGCGCGTGCAGCCGCCGACAGTCGTCTTCGATTGCGCCTTCCATCGCGTCCAGCGCTCGCCACATGGTGAGATCGGGTGGAGACAGCGACGCCTGAGCATCACGAGTCCATGACAGCAGAACCTCGAAATCGTGGAGGCGGCCGAGAAGGTCCTGCGCGCCCTTCAGCGCCGCCACGTCAGCGCTCAACCGCCCGCTGCTGTCGTCGGTGAGCTCAATCGCGTACCGCAGTTTCTTGAGAGCGATGCGGGCGTCGTGCAGCTGCCCCGATGCGTAGACGGAACCCGCATGCTCGAACGCGGCGCGGACCCGAGCGGCACGACTGGCCAGGCGTGCGTCCAGCGCCCACCGGCGGGCACGCGGTGATCCGCTCGCGGCGGAACGCCGACCACTCGGCGTGACCGTCTTCAGCGTTTCAGATGCCCGGCGCAGACGCGCGACCAGCTTCGACAGCTTTGCCATCCGACGTTTGCCGATCAAGCGCTCGCGCGTCTCATCGCGCGCCTCGGCGACACGGCCGCCGACCTCGTTCAACGCTCCGACCGGGCAGCGGCCGTCCCGCCGGAACTCGTCGATGAGGAGACCCAGGACGTCCAGCTCGCGCACGAATCCAAGTGCTCTCGTCGTCTTCTTCAGGCCAACTCCGAGCTTTCGCTTCGCGGTCCGGTCCAGCGGCAGGAGCGGGACCAGCTCGCGCAGTCGCCGCGATGCGACGCGCGCCCGGTGCAGCGCGCCGACATTGCCCTCCTGCATGCCGGGCAGCTCGCGCTCAAATGCTTCAAGACGTTCCTGGAACGCGGAGCTGAGTTCGGCGGGATCGCTCATGGCAGTTCCGATATTGTAACAACCCTGTAAACTCAGCCGCAATGTGCCGCCCCGCGGGCGTTGGAGGATGGGTCGGCGAGCTCAGCGCCGCTCGGGCGATGCTCTTGCACGCATCAACCGTGGAGGCTGACGCATGAAGAAACTGGTAATGATGTGCGGAGTGTCGTTGTTGATCGCGAGCTCTGCGTTCGCCGCGCTGTCGAGGGACGAGGTGAAGCGCCTTGCCGACGCCGGCGCCATCCTTACAGAACTGCGCAACACGCCGGATAAAGGGATCCCCGAGCAGCTCTGGGACAAGGCCGAGTGTGTGATCGTGATTCCGTCGATGAAGAAGGCGGCGTTCGTCGTCGGTGGCGAGTACGGCTCGGGCGTCATGAGCTGCCGGCAGAAGGGCTGGAGCGCGCCGGTGTTCATGCAACTCGCGAAAGGCAGCTGGGGTCTTCAGATCGGCGCCGAGGCAACCGATCTGGTGCTGCTGGTGATGAACCGCCGCGGCCTCGACAAGCTCCTCGACGACAAAGTGTCGCTCGGCGCTGACGCCTCTGTTGCTGCGGGTCCGGTCGGTCGGACGGGTGGAGCCGCGACCGACGCGCAGTTGAGCGCCGAGATGCTGTCGTACTCACGATCGCATGGTGTCTTCGCCGGCATCGACCTGTCGGGCGGCGTGCTCAGGCCCGACAAGGAAGCGGATGCACGCGCATACGGCGCGAACGTGAGCGCAAAAGACGTCGTCATGGGCGCGCAGCGCGTGACGGCGCCGGAACAAGCGAAGCCATTCCTCAACGCGCTCCGCAACGACGTCCGCGGGACAACCGGCCGCAAGTAGCGTGACGCCGGCGCACACACCGGGAGCGGCGAATCGCTCCCGGTGGAGGGCGCCGGCGCCCTTTCATCTAACTCTCACTTCTTCCCGTGATCATGCGGCAGCGGGGGCGCGGTCGTCGCCTCGACGTGACCGCGTCCGGCCGCGTTCGCAATCTCCTCGAACGCAAACGCCATCCCCACCAGTTTGTCGTCGTCCCATGCGCGCCCGAGCAGCTGGATGTTGATCGGTTGTCGGTGGTTGTTGAAGCCGACCGGGAACACGACGGTCGGAATCCCGTTCGCCGCGCTTGGCGTGTCGCGACGACCGAAGCTCCCTTTGCTGCCGCCACCGTCGTTGAGACTGATATCGCTCAGCAGTCCCGGGTAGACGACGGCGTCGACGCCCAGATGATCGGCGCCCCCCGTGTCCATCCACTGCTTCGCCGTCGCCTGGCGGCCGCGCCGATAGTCCCTGAACGCCTGTATCTGCGCCGCCGTCAACCGGGGTGGCGGCGTCGCCTGGCACGTGCTCGGAGCAGGTCGTACGTAGGCGACTTTCTTCTGTGAGCAGTCCACGTCGACGTTGGTGAGGATCGGAAAGCCCTGGATCGCCAGCTCGGGATGCGCGTCGATGTAGTGTCCCCAGCCCTCCGCGCGGATGTCGCCGGGAGGCGCCACGGGCGCCGGCGGCGTGTCGGTGCCGCCCACTGTCACGCCCATCTCGACGATCGTTGCACCCGCGGTCACGAAGAACTGCAGCGCTGCCTTCTCGGCGTCGGTCGTGTTCGTCGTCTGGAATGGATCGATCCAGACGGAGGGGATGAATCCGATTCGCTTGCCCTTGAGCGCATTCGGGTCGAGCACGGCGCGCCAGTCGGCGGGCGTGTGCCGGCCCGGCGCCGACGTCTCCGGGTCGTTCGGATCGACAGCGACGACCGCGTTGAGCATGTCAGCGAGATCGGGAACCGAGCGGGCCATGACACCGCCGAAGTCAGTCAGGTAGACGAGCGGCATGACGCCGGTGCCGCTCTCGAGCCCGTCGGTGCCGCGCAGCGTCACCAGGCTCGCGGCGCTCGACGGCCCGTACAGCGAGTCGCCGGTCTGCGATCCCAGGGCGGCGGCGGCCAGATTCGCCGCCAGGGCGCTGCCCGACCCTCCACTGGATGCGATCGCCGACTTCGACGGGTTGAACACGTTCCACACCTGACCAAACGCGTCGTTGGAGTAGCTGCCGTACGTGGCGTACTCCTCGAGCGCGGTCTTGCCGATGATCACCGCTCCCGCGTCGCGCAGCCGCGCGACCTGGAAGGCATCATGCGCGGGACGGAATCCGGCGAACGTCATGCTGCCGTTCGTCGTCGCCATGTCGAAGGTGTCGTACAGGTTCTTCACCGCGATCGGGATTCCGAGCAGCGCACCCGATGCGCCCTGCTTGCGCGCGTGATCGGCGGCCTTGGCCTGCTCGATCGCGTCGGCCGCGACGATCTCGAACGCGTTGAAGCCGAACTGGCCGCGGTCGTAGAACTCGATCCGGTCGAGATACGCCTGAGTAATCTCCCTCGACGTGGTGACGCCGGCCTCGATGTCGGCGCGCAGCTGACCGATCGTCTTTCCGACGACGTCGTACTTCGCCTTGGTCATGGCTTTCGGCGCGTTCGGAACAGGCGCCTGCTCGACGACGAGCGCCTTTCTGTTCTTGTTGGTCGGCGTGCAATCGCCGAAGTCGAACCCGTTCGCGGTCAGCGCCGCGGCGTCGAAATTGTCGATCGAGCAGACTTCGGCGAGCGACAGACCGTCGATCTCCGGAGCGGCGGCGAGGCTTGTCGCGGTCGTCTCGACCGCGGCTCGTACGGCGGCCGACGAAGTGGCGTTGACCATCTGGCCGAGCACGACGAAATGCAGCAGGGACCGCGCTCGATCGGGCTGCAGCGTGATCGTGTTCACGTAGGCCTGAAAGTTCGCCTCATGTCCGACGTTCGACAGCGGGTTGTTGAAGGTGTTGAAGAGCCAGTTGCCGGCGAAGGTCATCGCGCCGGTGAAGGGCGCGGCCGGAGAGCTTGGCGTGCCGAGCACGGTCACCTGCGGGCCACCGACGAGCGTCGCGCCGGCGAGCGGCGTCGCCACTTCGACCCACGAGTCAGCCGGAGTCACGATCGCGTCGCCGCTCGACGTGTTGACGATGGAGCTGGAGTTCCCGGGCGCTGTGCCGGTCGCGGTGCCGATGCCCGACTGGCCGCCGAAGGCGACCTTGATCGTGATCGGCGACTTCGTGGTGTTGGTGAAACTATCGAGCCAGCGGCCCCAGTTCGCGCTCTTGCTGATGAACACGGAGCGGGAAATCGTGACGCCGCCCAGATCGATCGACTGCGTCGTGGTGAATCGATTGACGCCGTCGAAGGTCAGGCCGAAGCCGCGCAGGATCTCGCCGTTGAACCGCGGCGCCGGCGACGTCTGTACGAGGACCTTCATGCCGGCGAAGCCATTGATCGTCGTGCTATACGGCGGTGTCACGCACGCCGTGAACAGGCAGTCGCCCCGTCCGGTTTGCGTGGCGCGGATGCTGCCGGTGTCGACTCGCGGCGACGCCGCGTCCTGGATACCCCAGAAGGTGCCGTTGGCGTCCGTGACGTAGTTGAAGGCGCGCGCCGGAACGGCGCACATCAGAACGACCAGCGACAGCGCCATCAGACAGTAGTGGGGCTTGCGGATGACTGTGAGGAGGCATCCGAATCTGACCATAGCACCCTCCTGACTTGAAAGAGGACTCGCGGGGCCACGATTCGCAGGCAACGAGGTCGTCGCGTGCGCGGCAGGAACCCGGCCAGCGAAGCGCGGATAAATTTCTGCCGACGGTCGTAAAGTGTCAAGGGACCAATCGGAGAATCTGCACGCTCGTGCGAACGCACTTGAATCAGACACGAGTCTCCTGTCATGCGAGACTCGTCACCTGAGCCGTAAGGTACGTGTCTATCCGACGAGGCGGCGCCGCTCTGTCGTTTCAGAAGCGCGCGTGACGCGCGCCGCAGATGAAATAGGCGAGCGTCGCGGACGTCGCGCCTTCGTTGCGCCAGCGATGCCGCGTACCGTTCTGGACCACCGTATCGCCAGCACGCAGGATGGTCGTGGCGCCGTTGTCCAGCTCGAGAATCACCTCGCCCGACAGGACCACTTCGAAATCGATCGTCGGTGTCGTGTGCATTCCGGGCGCGTCCGGTTCCATGTACTGCGCGAGGCCCGGGAGTTTCTCCTCCAGTTCCTTCAACGCCGCACCGGCATCAACGGCCTCGCCGACGTTGTTGGTGACTGCGGTGGGCGGGAGCGTGAACAGTCCGAATCGGAAACCTCCGAGCGGCGGGAAGTAGGTGCCGCTCCCTGGCATCGTGCCGGCGTCCGGGAACCGCGGAGGCTCGTCGCCGCCCCAGAGTCGATGAAACTCGACGCCGGGCAACAGCGCGACCCCGATCGGTTTCACCAGCTCGTCGTTGACGAACACGGCCTTGCCACGCGTGTCATGCCCCGTCACCACCCGGCGCACATTCATCGTCGGCTCCTTTGCGGCTCGCTGGCCAGGCAGACAGCCTACTCGAAGCGGCGCACCCGTGCCTCGAACCTCCGGCAAGCCAACTCGTCGCCCGCCGCGTTTCGTCGATCGCCTCTCCCGAGAGAGGTCGTCCGCTCACGGGAACCTGCGGTTCAGGACCGTGGCCAGCCGC
>DATFWL010000467.1:0-4027 GCA_035259385.1 Vicinamibacterales bacterium
CACCGAAGGCGATGGTGAGCACCGCGGAGAGGAACAGCGCCCGCCGGCCGCCGACGGCAGCCACGAGCGGGCCGCCGAGCAGCGTGCCGAGCGCGTTCGCGGGAGTCGTGAGCGCGGCACGGGTGGCGAGCACGCGGCTGAGCGTCGCCGGCGGACTGATTCGCTGGACGAGCTCCATGCAGATCGCGGTGAACGGACCGTAGATCAACCCGCCGAACGCAAAGGCCACGAGCGGGCACGTCACCGAGTCGGTCAGCCCGAGCGGGAGTAGCGCGATCCCCCAACCGACGATGATGCCGACCACGACCGCCCACAAGGGAAGGCGACGCAACAGGCCCGCGCCCAGGCCGCCGAGCGCCGCCCCCACACCAAACACGGTCCAGAACGTTCCGAGCAGCACCGAGGAGCCATGGACGTCCTGGGCGACGTGAACCGGCAGCGCCACTTCCACCGGACCGTAGAGGAAGAAGAACACGCAGGTCACGACGATCAGCCCGAACAGCTGGCGCCGCTCCAGAATGACGCGCCACGCGCTCGTCATGACGTACTCCGGAGCGGGCTCCCGCTCGGATCCGGCAACCTCCCGCGGCACGCGGATGCTCCAGCCGATCGAGGCGAGGAGAAGGAAAGTCGCCGCGTCCGCTCCGATCACCCAGGCGGGTCCGGTCAGCGTGGTCATGATTCCGGCGATCGCCGGACCGACGATGAACGAAGCCTGACTGAAGCCGGAGAGGAGCGCGTTGCCGTGCACGCGATCCTCCTCTGGCAACGCCTCGGCGATCAGCGTGTACGCGCCGGCCTGGCCCCAGGCGTGCAGCAGCGACGATCCCGCGAGCAGCGCGACGTAGACCGCCGGATCCAGCACGCCGGCGATTCCGAGTACCGCAATGACGCCGAGGGCGACTGCGCGCAGCGAGGCGTCGATCGCGACCAGCCTGACTCCAGGCAGCCGACCCAGGGGCCGGCCCAGCATCGCGGCGCCGAGCGTCGACGGCAGCGTGTAGGCGGCGACGGCAAGGCCGGTCCACACGCCGGCCCGCTCCGGCGGCGCGAGCGTGAGGGCGAGCCAGGCCACCGCCACCATGCTCATGCCGTCGCCGAGCGCGGAGACCAGCATGGCCGGCAGAACCCGGCGCAGCACGGGCTGTCGGAGCACGCGCCCGAATGGCAGCGGCATCCCACACATTCTCCGTCGCCTTGCGGAGTTCATAATGGAGTGGCGAAATACCGCTCACCGTCAGCGTTCCGGCTCGCTGCGCTTCGCCCGTAGCCAGGGTTTTCCTCCGCTAAAGATCTTGGAAGCGATGGTTCGTTCGTGCGTGCTCTACTGCATTCGTTCCGCGGTGAACGCATTCAGAGGAGGACATGATGAAGGACCATACCAGTGCGGCATGCGAGCTGGACACGAGAACCGTGCAGACGACGTCGGGGCGCATTGCGTACGCCGAGCAGGGCACGGGACCAGTGGCGCTGTTCGTGCACGGCGTGCTGTTGAACAAACACCTGTGGCGCCATCAACTGGCGCACCTGTCGGACGTCCGTCGCTGCATCGCCGTGGACCTGCTTGCGCACGGCGATACGGACGTCGCGGCGGATCAGGATCTGTCCGTCACGGCCAACGCGAAGATGCTCGCGGAGTTTCTCGACGCGTTGAACGTCGAGCAGGCGGATGTCGTCGGCAATGACAGCGGCGGAGGCATCGCCCAGATCTTCGCCGCCCTGAACCCGCGGCGCGTCCGAACGCTGACGCTGACCAACTGCGACGCGCACGACAACTGGCCGCCCGAAGCGTTCAAGCCGTTTCTTGCCATGGCGGCCGGCGGCGGCCTGCGCGGGACACTCGAGGCGATGTTGTCGAACACGCAGGTCTACCGATCGCCGCAGGCGCTCGGACCGGCGTACGAGCACCCGGAGCGGGTGACGGACGAGAGCATCGAGATCTATCTGCACCCGCTCGTCAGGACCGAACAGCGCACGCGCGACTTTCAGCGGTTTCTCTCCGCGTTCGACAACACGCACACGCGGGCCATCGAAGCACGACTGAAGACGCTGAACGTGCCCACGCTCATCGTGTGGGGAACCGACGATGTGTATTTCGACGTGAGGTGGTCGAAATGGCTGGCCGAGACGATTCCGGGAACGCGGCGGCGGGTGGAGCTCGAGGGCGCGCGGATCTTCTTCCCCGAGGAACGCTGGGCGGATTTCAACCAGCTGTTGCGTACCCATTGGCTGGAAGCGTCGTAAGGGGAGAAGACCCATGACCACGTCTTGATCCAGCGGGACACCTGGCGATCGATCGAACGAACCTTCTATGGCTTTGGCGAAGCCGAGGCGCTGTTCGCCAGGCGTCCGGCGGAGGCGGGTTCCCTGGAGATTTGATAGGCTGCGCGCATGAGAACCACCCTCTCACGCGCTGCCCGCTGCCTTCTCGTCGCCTTCGCCGCCTTGTCGCTGCGCGACCCCGCGCGGGCGCAAGGCGGCTACACACCGGCGCCGGCCAATCTCGCCGCGCGCGAGTGGTTCCAGGACGCGCGCTTCGGGATGTTCGTGCACTGGGGCGTCTACAGCGTGCTCGGCGACGGCGAATGGGTGATGCAGAACAAGAAGATCCCCATCTCCGATTACGAGAAGCTGCCCGCATCGTTCAATCCGATCGACTTCAACGCCGCCGAATGGGTGTCGATCGCGAAAAGCGCCGGGATGAAGTACATCACCATCACCAGCAAGCATCACGACGGTTTCGCGATGTTCGACTCGAAGGTGTCGGACTACAACATCGTCGCGCGGACGCCGTACAAGAACGATCCACTGAAGGCACTGGCGGAGGAGTGCCGGCGCCAGGGGCTGAAACTGTTCTTCTATTACTCGCAGCTCGACTGGCACAATCCCGACTACTTCCCGCGCGGGCGAACGGGGCAGGACGCCGGGCGTCCCGAGCAGGGCAGCTTTCCGAAGTATCTCGACTACATGAACGGGCAGCTCCGCGAGCTGCTGACCAACTACGGCGACGTCGCGGGGATCTGGTTCGACGGGTGGTGGGACAGACCCGAGGCAGACTGGCAGCTGCAGCGGACCTACTCGCTTATCCATCAGCTCCAGCCCGCGGCGCTCGTCGGCGCGAACCACCACCGCCGTCCGAACCCCGGGGAAGACTTCCAGATGTTCGAGAAGGACCTACCCGGCGGGCGCACGCAGGGGTTCAACGCGGATGCGGAGATCGGCAATCTCCCGCTCGAGACGTGCGAGACGATGAACGGCGCGTGGGGGTTCAACATCACCGACCGCCGCTACAAGTCGGCGAAGGATCTGATCCGGTATCTCGTGCGCGCCGCGGGGGCGAACGCGAACTTCCTGCTCAACGTCGGCCCGATGTCGAACGGGAAGATCCAGCCGGAGTTCGTCACGCGCCTGCAGGAGATCGGCGCCTGGACGGGCAAGTACGGCGAATCGATCTACGGCACGCGCGGCGGTCCGGTCGCGCCGCACGCGTGGGGCGTGACGACGCGGAAGGGCGATCGCGTGTACGTGCACCTGCTCGACGCGTCCGATCCCTCACTGCTGCTGCCGCCGCTCCCGTCCGCGGTGCGCTCGGCGAAGCTGTTGAACGGCGGCGCCGCGGTGCCGTTCAAGTCGGGCGACTTCGGCACGGTGCTGACGCTGCCGAAGGATCGAGATCCGATCGACACGATCGTCGTGCTGGAGCTCGAGGGCAAGGCGTCGCGGTGAAGCGCTGGCTGGCCGCCGCGTTCGTCGCGGTGGGCGTGTCCGCTGCGGAGGACACCGGGGTCAGATCTCGATTTTTGATCGCGGCGGCTGAGATCAAAAATCAAGATCTGACCCCGGTGTCACCGGCGGAGGACGGCCGCCTGCGGTTGTGGTACCGGCGACCGGCTGCCAATTGGAACGAGGCGCTGCCGATCGGGAACGGCAGGCTTGGCGCGATGGTCTTCGGCGGCGTCGAGCAGGAGCGCCTGCAGCTCAACGAGGACACCATCTGGGCGGGAGAAAAACGCGATCGCCTGAATCC
>DATFWL010000468.1:0-4491 GCA_035259385.1 Vicinamibacterales bacterium
ACGCTCTTGCGACTACTTGATCCCTTCCACGAGATAGAGGTCCGAGAGATCGAAGCGGTACCTGTAGACATATCCTCTTCCGTCAGGCGTCACCAGGATCGGATCCACAGCGAGCAAGCCGGCGCGGTCGGGAGGCGCGAACGTTTTCCAGAGCTCGCGATGCCCGGTCACGATGTCAACCCGGACCACATTCGCCGGAAATTTTCCAGGGGCCCGTACGTAGAGTACACGCCCGTCGGGGCTCCACTGAATCGGCCGGTCACCGTCGTTTGTACCCGGAATCGCACGAAGCGAGTCGTCGGCCATCGAATAAATCGCGGGTTTGGCCGACTGATCGGCGCCGTCGGTCGCAATTAGCTTCCCGTCGGGCGAAATCGCGACACCCTCGATGCCTTCCGGAGTAAGGGGCACGGGTGCGCGGCCCTCGACATCTTGCACGAACGATTGCGGGCGATGGCCGGGCACGCGACCTCTGAATAGAATGCGCTTGCCGTCCGGAAACCATCGAACGGGGCGATCGATATCTCCAATGCCACCGCTCGGCAGCATGCGCGCGTCGCCGGCGCCGGTCGGCAGGAGCTCGAGTTGGACGGGCATATCCGAAGTCGACACGACAGCGCGCTGGCCGTCAGGTGATAGGGCCAAGGCGTCGCCGTATCCGCCCTCGAGCCGGACGGGAGCGGATCCGTCCGTCGCTCTTAGATAGATTCCGTTGCCGCCCCCGGACTTGTACGCGGAGGCGTCGAAGAGCAGCGTCCTGCCATCGGCGGAGAGATCTCCACCAAGAGGTCTCAGCCACGAGAGATCCCGCTCGCTCCGCTCACCTGGGGCCTGTCCGATCATGCGGTACCCGACCGGGAAACCGCTGGTCATCAGCATTCGTCCATCCCGCGAGACATCGCTCAGGTTCAGATAGCTCGGGACGCGTTCCACCAGCCTGAGCCGACCCGACAGGTTCACGGCAAAAAGCGCTGCGGGATGGTCGGCCGCCGACTTCGTGAACCAGATCTCGTCACCAGTTGGGGACCACGCGAGGCCCGTGAGGAGGAACCCGTCAAGTCGACGAATCAACCGCTTGGCTCCGGACGCATCCATCGTCCAGATCGACGTCACATTGAGATCATCGCGCTCAGCGAACGCAAGGCGACCGCCGTCCGGCGAAGATCGCATCGCAATGATCGTCGTGCTAGGTTTCGTCTCGAAGAGAACACGACCTATCGGTCGTTCCAGGCGGCTGGTGCCCGCGCTGGTCTCGCGGACAACGGCCAGCTCGCGGCCGTCGGACGACCAGTCCGCAAGACGGACTCCCTGGGCTACTTCTCTGGGCGCCCCGCCGGCCACCGGCGCTCTGGCCAGGGTGCCTGTGCAGAAGAGGGGCACGGCCCCTGGGATAGGCTCGCACCCGAGTGAGAGGGCCATTTCACTGCTCGACGAGATCGCAAACAGCGACCCCGACGGCAGACCGAGCGAGCGAGACTCGAGGCTGTCGATCCTGGTCTCGAAGATCTCGAGCGGTCGACCATCCCAGGCCGCTGAGTAGACGACGGTCTGACCGTCAGGCGCGAAACGTGCCTGCGCGACGTACCCTCGTCGAAACGTCAGCTGATGGAACCAGGGTACGGTGCTCTGCCCCTTCGTCCGTTGACCGACGACGAACGCGACGCCGATTGCAGCGGCCACGGCCGCGATTGTCGCTGCGGCCGCCGCGATCCGCCGTCGCGGCGCGCGCGTGACGATGGAACCCGATGAGGGCGCGGCTATGACTCGAGCACTCGATTCGCTCTCAATCCAGGCGAGCTCGTCGCGCAGATCGGCAGCGGTCTGCCATCGTTTGGCGGGATCCTTCGCCAGACATTTCTTCACCGTGCGGTCGAACGCCGGCGGCGTCATCGGCTGGAGCGTGCTCATCGGCGGCGGCGTCGTGGTGAGAATCGCCGCCAGGATGCTCGACGCGCTCGTCCCCTCGAACGCCTTCCGTCCCGTTGTCATCTCGTAGAGGATCGCGCCCAGGGCGAAGAAATCGGACCGGGCGTCGGCCGGTTTCCCTTCGGTCTGTTCCGGCGCCATGTACTGAATCGTCCCGACGACCATCCCCGTCTGGGTGAGGGTGGAATTGACGGTCGCAATGGCGCCGGAATTGACTACGTCGGGATGGGTCCACTTGGCGAGGCCGAAGTCGAGGATCTTGGCGCCACCGGGCGTCAGCATGATGTTGGCGGGCTTGAGATCGCGGTGCGTGAGGCCTTGGCGGTGCGCGGCGTCGAGCGCACTGGCCAGCTCGCCGCCGACCCGCAACACCTCTTCGAGCGGGATTGGCCCGCGGAGCAGACGGTGAGCGAGCGTCTCGCCAGCCAGATACTCCATCACCATATAGGCGATGCTGTTGTCCTCCCCGACGTCGTAGAGCGCGCAGACGTGGGGATGGGTCAGGCGCGAGATGGCGCGCGCCTCGCGGCGGAAGCGTTCGAGGCGCTGCGGATCGGCGGCAACCGCGGTCGGCAGCACTTTGAGTGCAACCAGTCGATCGAGCCGTGTGTCGCGCGCCTTGTAGACCTCACCCATGCCGCCGGCGCCAAGCTGGGCGATCACTTCGTACGGTCCGAGTCTGGCGCCGCCTGTGAGCAGCATCACCGCAACGTCTCGGTGGAACCGTTTGTCGTCAGAATCCGAAACGTCAGCTCGAAGCCGCCGACACGAATCCGATCGCCGTCAGCAAGCGGAGTGACCGACAGAACGGGTTCGCCGCGGACGACCGTCCCGTTCTTGCTGCCCAGGTCCTCGATTGTCGCAACGCCCGCACCGACGACGATTCGCGCGTGATGGCGTGAGACCGACGGCGACTGCAGGCTGATTGAGACATCGTGGTCGCGGCCGATCACGTGCTCGCCATCCGCAAGCGCCTGTTCTTCTCCGTTGTAGACAATCCAGCTGCGCGCGATCGCAACGCCCCGCCCAGCAGCTTCGTGCGCCGACGCGACGAACGAGTAACCAAAGCCGTGCACCGTACGCACATAGCGGCCTTCGCGGCCCCGCTCGCCAAGCGCATCCCGCACTTCGGCGACGACGCTCGCGAGCGTGGCCTCCGAGATAAAGGTCGACGGCCACAGCCGGTCGCGCAGCTCCTGTTTCGAGAGGGCTCGAGGCCGCTCGTTGGCGAGAACCGTCAGCAGCTCAAACGCTTTTGGCGACAGGTGTACCTGCCGCCGCTCGGCGCCCTGAAGGAGCTGGCGTGCGTCGGCGTCGAGCGTGAACGGCCCGAACGCGAGCTGGCGGTGCACCAGAAAACCCCCAAAAACTTCCCCAGTCTTCTCCAAGACTCGAGAGGGGTGCCCACGCAGATTGAGGCGCGAGGAGAAACGGCGCGCTGTCGCTCGCCGCCCCGCGCATGGTTTACACCAACGTCGTCCGCAGCCGCAAGCGGCTGTTTTCGGCTGCGTTGCGAGCGTCTCTCATCTCGATCCCGCTGCTCTCCGCATCGGCTGCGTTTGCGTTCGGCCTTGCAGGCGTGCGGTCGACAGACGAGACCGTATCGGCACTCATTACAGAGGGCGCTGCCCGATCCGCGTCGTTTCAACGGCTGCTCGAACGCGTCGACGAGTTGAACGGCATCGTGTATGTCGAATTCGGCGATTGCGCGTTTGGCCACTTGAATGGCTGTCTGCTGCCCTTCGTCGTGCCAACGACCGGCGGACGCTATCTCCGGATCGTAGTGACGCCTGACCGTACGCGCGTCGATCACGACGGACTGATTGCGCTGCTCGCCCACGAGCTGCAACATGCGCTCGAGGTCCTCGCTCATCCCGACGTCGTCGATCTCGATTCGATGCTTGCCATGTTCGCGAAAATCGGCCGGCCGTTGAGTGGCCGGAGCGGCTATGAGACGAGCGAGGCACATGCCGTGCAGGATAGCGTCGCGTCAGAGCTTCGGTCGCGTGCACGGCGCCCGCACTCGGCGGTGGACGACACGCGGCTCCGAGGTGGCGACTCCGGCGGAACACAATGATCTGAACCAACAACCGAAGGTCGCCGGAGAGCGATCATCGCTCGCGATCGTCGCGTGCGCGGCGGCGTGCACATCCTGCGGCATACGTTCATCTCGCGATGCGCGGTGCCGCCGCACGGGCGATTCAGGAGCTGGCGGGCCATCGCGATCTGCTGACGACGCAGCGTTATATGCACGTGAGTCCGAGTGCGATCGACAGTGCGATTCGTTTGCTGGAGGTCCCTGGAGTCTCCTCGAGTTGGGGAGACATCTGCAGGCGGCGAATCGCAAAAAAGCGAAGTCGCACGTCTAGAGGGAGTTAGGTGGTGGAGGCGTCCAACAAATTACACTTTTGCCATCAGCCGCCACAGCGGTGCATAGCCACCCATAAACGCTCAAATAACTGAATAAATCTGGCAATTTGATGCTTCAGCCTCAGCGCCAAAGGCGACCACTAGCACCCTTGGAAACCCATGCCAACCCGTTTAAAATGGGGGGCGAGATGAGGG
>DATFWL010000469.1:0-6656 GCA_035259385.1 Vicinamibacterales bacterium
GCCAGCAGTTTCTTCGCCACCTCGCCATCGACATCTGTGAGGCGGAAGTCGCGGCCCTGGAACCGGTACGTGAGCCGCGTGTGATCGATGCCCATCAGATGCAGGATCGTGGCTTGGAGGTCGTGCACTGACACCGGATCCGACACCACGTTGTAGCTGAAGTCGTCGGTCTCGCCGAGCACGGCTCCGCGCGTGGTGCCGCCGCCCGCGACCCACATGCAGAAATTCCGCGGGTGATGATCGCGGCCGTAATTCATGTCCGTGAGCTTGCCCTGACAGAACACGGTCCGTCCGAATTCTCCGCCCCAGACGACCAGCGTGTCGTCGAGCAGTCCGCGCTGCTTGAGATCCGTGACGAGTGCCGCGCTCGCCTGGTCGGTGCCTTTGCACTGCAGCGCCATGTCACGGGGAAGGTTGAAGTGCTGATCCCAGCCGCGATGATAGAGCTGGATGAACCGGACGTTCCGTTCCGCCAGCCGGCGCGCCATCAGGCAGTTCGCGGCATACGAGCCCGGCTTGCGCGAGTCCGGTCCATACAATTCGAAGACCGAGTCCGGTTCCTTCGATAGATCCATCAGCTCGGGCACGGACGCTTGCATCCGATACGCCATCTCGTACTGCGCGATCCGCGTCTCGATTTCGGGATCGCCGTAGGCGTCCTCCTTCATCGCATTCAGCTTCTTGACGGCGTCGAGCATCGCTCGCCGTGTGGGCTTGCTGACCCCGGGAGGATCGTCGAGATAGAGCACAGGCGCGCTGCCGGCGCGGAACCGGACCCCCTGATACGCCGACGGAAGGAACCCGCTGCCCCACAGTCTCGAGAACAGCGGCTGGTCGGCGGTGATCGCGTTCGCCTGCGACAGAAGGACGACGAAGCCCGGGAGGTTCTGGTTCTCGCTGCCCAGGCCATAACTGAGCCACGCTCCCATGCTCGGACGGCCCGGTTGCTGGAATCCGGTCTGAATGAACGTGATGGCGGGATCGTGGTTGATCGCGTCCGTGTTCATCGTCTTGATGACGGTGATGTCGTCGACGATCTTCGCCGTATGGGGCAGCAGCTCGCTGACCCAGGTTCCGGACTGGCCGTGCCGGCTGAACTCGAACTGCGATTTCGTCACCAGCAACGACGACTGCCCCATCGTCTGCGCGACGCGCTGGCCCTGCCGCACGGAGTCGGGGATCTGCGTGCCCTGGAACTTCGCCAGCGCCGGCTTGTAGTCGAACGTCTCGAGCTGCGACGGGCCGCCGGACTGGTGAAGGAAGATGACGCGCTTGGCCTTCGGCGCGAAGTGCGGACCACCCTGTCCGGAGGCCGACGCGATGGCAAACAGGTCGTCGTGCATCAGCGCGCCCAAGGCCGCGGCGCCGATGCCGCGCGCCGTGAGCCCGAACAACTGACGCCGCGTCAGATGAAGATCGAGTTCGTTCATTGCTTCGTGATGGTCTCGTCCAGATTGAGAATGACGCTCGCCACCGTCGTCCACGCGGCCAGCTCCGCGGCGTCGAGCCGGCTGTCGCGCCCGGATTCGCCGACGTCGATGAGTCTGACGGCCGATCGTCGATCGGCGGCGAACGAACTCCGCCGTCCCTTGAGCAGATCGCGCAGGACGCCGACTTCCCTGCCCGTCGGCGTGCGCGCCGTCGCCAGCCGGAACGCGTAGATGACCCGGCTCTTGTCATCCTTCCCGCCTTCGAGCAACGCGCGCTGCGCCAGGGCGCGGGCCGCCTCGACGTAGGTCGGGTCGTTCATCAGCGTCAGCGCCTGCAGGGGCGTATTCGTCAGGGCGCGACGGGCCGTGCACTTCTCCCGATCGGGCGCGTCGAAGATCGCGAGGGAAGCGGGTGGAACCGTCCGCTTCCACAGCGTATACATGCCGCGACGGTACAGGTCCTTGCCGCTGCTCTGCTCGTACGCCTGCCCGGAGTAGCCCTCGCCGAACGCCATTTCCTCCCACAATCCCTTGGGCTGGTACGGAAGCACGCTGGGACCGCCGATCTGCCGGTTGAGCAGCCCGCTCGCCGCGAGCGCCGTGTCGCGGATCGTTTCGGCTGGGAACCGGAATCGCGACGCGCGCGCCAGGAGCCGGTTCTCCGGGTCTCGTTCGCGCAGGGCAGCCGTCACGCTCGAGGATTGGCGGTAGGTCGCCGACGTCACGATCAGCCGCTGCACCGCCCGGATATCCCAACCCGTGCGCACGAACTCAGTGGCGAGCCAGTCGAGCAGCTCGGGGTGGACCGGCGGCTCTCCCTGCACGCCGAAATCTTCCTGCGTCTTGACGATGCCGTAGCCGAAGTACATCTGCCAGAAGCGATTCACGGCGACGCGCGCCGTCAGCGGATGGTTCGGATCGACGAGCCACTGGGCGAGTGTGAGACGGTTGAGCGGCGCATCCTTCGGCAGCGGCGGCAGCATCGCCGGAACACCGGGTTGCACCTTCTCGGTCGGGTTGCGATAGTCGCCGCGCGCGAGCACGAACGTGTCGCGCGGCTTCTTCATGTCCGCCATCACCATCGCGGTCGGAATGCCCTTCTCGAACTCCTCTTTCTCCTTGTTCAGCGCCTTCAGCTCGGCATACGCCGTGCGGAGCGTCTCCGGCGCGGCATGCGTGAGGAAGTAGTCGCGAACCTCCGCGGCCTCCTCCTTCGTGCGCTTGCCGAACACGCCGGAAATGATGACGCGAGCCGGATAGTGAATCGCGAGATTGGCGATCTGCCCGGGCTGGAGCACGCGGTCGTAGACCCGCATGTCGTCGATCTGCCCGAGGAACGGCGGGCCGAGGCTCCGGCGCCCGACCGTCAGCGGGGCGTCGCTGGCAATCGGCCCCGCCAGAGCGTCGCGGATCACGTCGACCGCCGCAGGCTCGCCGTTGACGTACAGGCGCGCGCCTGCCGCCTTGCCGGATCCGTCGTAGGTCAGCGCCACGTGGTGCCAGTCGCCGAACCTGAATCGCTCACGAGTCCGCAGCTGGATCGCACCGGCCGGCGTGTCAGAGGCGAGCGTGACCGTCAGCCGCCCGGCCCATCGCTGAATCCCGACGAGCAGGATGTCGTCGAACTGCCACTCGTAGCCGCGCCGCCCCTGTGCGTCTTTCAGTTTCTGAACCACATGGATCGGCTGATTGCCGCGCGGCTTCACCCAGAACGCGATCGAGAACCGATCCGTCCGATCGAACCGTCCGACGTCGCCGAAGCTGACCTCGGTATCGCCGTCGAACGACACGGCCCGTCCGATGCGGCCGGCATCGAACGTCGGATCGCCGGCGATCATCCGGCCGTGCTGGAATCGGCCCGAGATGTCGGAAAAGTTTCCGTCGAGCTCGTAGTGCGCTATCAGGCCGTCGGCGCCGAGATCGAGGCCGCGCGGAACCACTGGCGGCAAACCCCTCTCCCACTCGCGCTGCAGCGGATCGACGACGACGTCCGCGAGCGCGTCGGTTCTCGCTTCGATGGCCGCGTCGAGCTCGTCGAGCCGGGTCTGCTGCTCGTGCGACGGCAGCGGCAGCACCGGCGCCGCATTCCCGAGACGGCCGTCGAGCCCTCGCTCGGGCACGGAGTTGAAAAAGGCAAAGAACTGGTAGAACTCCTTGTGCGTGATGGGGTCGTACTTGTGCGAATGACACCGAGCGCACCCCATCGTCAATCCCATGAAGGCGCTGGACGTCGCTTCGACACGATCGACGACGTACTCGACCTGGTATTCCTCGGCGATCGCGCCCCCTTCGAAGTTGATCATGTGGTTGCGGTTGAAACCCGACGCCACCTTCTGATCGCGCGTGGCGTTGGGGATCAAATCTCCCGCGATCTGTTCGATGACGAACTGGTTGAATGGCAGGTTGCGGTTGAACGCGCCGATCACCCAGTCACGCCACGGCCACATCTCGCGAGGGGTATCGATGTGATAACCGTGCGTGTCGGCATAACGCGCCGCGTCCAGCCACGGCATCGCCATCCGCTCGCCGTAGTGCGGCGACTGCAGCAAGGCGTCGACCCGCTTTTCGTACGCGTCCGCCGATCGGTCGGCCAGGAAGGCGTCGACCTCGGCCGGCGTGGGCGGCAGTCCGGTCAGGTCGTAGGTGACGCGTCGCAGCAGCGTTTCCTTGTCCGCTTCGGGCGACGGCTGAAGCCCCTCGCGCTCGAGGCGGGCGAGGATGAACTGATCGATCGGATTGCGCGTCCATCCCGTCCGCTTCGTCGCCGGCGGATCCGGGCGTTTGGCCGGAACGTAGGCCCAATGCGTGTCCCACACGGCACCCGCGTCAATCCATCGGCGCAGCACGGAGATCTGCGGGTCGGTCAGCGTGTGCCCCGACTCGGGTGGCGGCATCCGCTGCTTCGGATCGGGATGGGTGACCATCTCGATGAGCAGGCTCTCGGCGGCCTTGCCCGGCTCAATCACGCCGCGCTTGGCGAACGCGCCCTCACGGGTGTCGAAGTGAAACCTCGTTTTCCGTTGCCGCTCGTCCGGACCGTGGCAGGCAAAGCAGTTGTTGGAGAGGATCGGGAGGACCTCCCGCGTGAAACTGACGGGCGCGCGGCTCGTCTGGTCCTGCGCCCGCACCCCCGCGACGGTCACGCTCACGATGACAGCGCCTGCGGTCGCGAGAAGGGACGCGCGAACGTCGCCGGACATGTGGAGGCGTCATATTGCCACAGGATGACGTCGCCTGGCCACGTGCCGCCATTCCCGCGTCAAAGGCCGTTCCAGATTTCCCGCCAGAGGCCCCGGGGGATCTGCACGCCAATGCTCCCTGTCAGGATCGTGTCGCGTCGATCTGACGGGCCGTCAACCTGGCGCGCGACGCCGATACTGAATCGGCCCAGTGACACATATCCCACCTCCAGACCAACGTACGTGGAGTGTCCGGTACTTCCGCGTGGTGATGAAAACGTGCGGCTCACCGTCATCGATGCCTCGGGCCCGAACGGGCCGTACAGGCCCCAACGGTGCCCGATGCCGGCGCTGAAGCCGCCTTGTCCGGCGGCCGCGCGAAGAACCAGTGCCTGCCCCCTTCTTGGAGTGGGCTGGCGGTAGAAGAACACGCCAGTGAGGCTGCCGGAAAGGCGCTCCGGCGCCCCATAGTGGACACCGAGCTCCAGAAATCTGGTCGTCGGGTCACCGTGGTTCTGGGCCGCGGCGGTCTTCGCTTGCCCAGGCTCCTGAGCCAGAGCCGGTGCAGGCAGGCACACAACGAAGACGGCCAAAGCACAGGCGGATGTCAACGTCGTCGTCTGCAAGGCGCGCTCCTCCTCGCCCGGTCCGGCAGCAAACAGTGGATCGCGAATCCGACAGGCCGTCCGAGTGTCTCGAGCCTCATCGCTCGGAGATCCCGCCGCTGCACGTAAGGCGCAGGAAACAACCTGTCCGGTGCACGGTCGATCACTGACGGTCCCGGGCCTATGAGGGCGTGCGACCGGCGAATACAACGCGTGGCGCAGGATGTGTGGACCCGTCCCTCGCATATTCGCCGGCCCGTGCTACGCTGCGCGTCCACGACCCGACCAGAATCGGCATCTGCTCTCGTGCGGAGGGAACGCCATGGACACGATCCAGAGTGCGGCGATCATCGCCGCGGCAGGCGCCGCCGGCCTCCTCTTCTTCGGCCAGCCGGTGTGGAGGACCTTGCGCGCTCGGCGGTGGCCGCACGCCGCGGGCACGGTCACCCGCTCCTGGACGGAGACGGTTTCCCGTCGTGTCGACCCCACCGAAAGCACCTCGCCGACGACGACGCGCATCAACGTTCGCGTCAGCTACCGCTACGTCGTCGCCGGCACGGCTCACTCGAGCGAGAGGGTGACGTTCTTCCCCTCCACGATGAGCCATGGCTTCGAGCAGCTCGCGCGTGAGCACTGCGACAGGTACGCCGCGGGAACGGCGGTGGATGTGCGGTACGACCCCGGCAACCCCGCGGCGGGGGTGATCGAGACGCGCATCCCCGGGGCGTCCTTTTCCGCCGTCGGCCTGGCGGCCCTCTTCTTCGCGGCGGGCCTCGTGGGCCTGGTCCGGCTCCTCTTCTTCTAGACACCCTTCGTTCCCGGGCTGGAGCCGAACCTGCGCGCTCTAGTTGGCTCTCAGGCTGAAGGTCAGCCAATACGCCCAGAGCATCGTGGTAACGACCACAACGGTGAGGGGGAACCAAACGGCGATGAGTGCCAGCAGAGAATAGACCACGAACGCAAAGTAGCCATTTCGATGGCCGTCGCGTACGAGCCCGGCGGACTTCTCATCTTTGGTCAATCGATTTCTCAGTGCCGCCCCGGTGACCAGAATCCAGGCGGCCGCCTGGACGGCCGTCACCGAATCGTAGATGACGACGGCCGGGGCGACGTGGTCAGTCAGCAGGTACTCGCCGACCAGCGCGGCGGGAAACGGCATGAACACCACGGTCATGAGCAGAAAACCGTTCGCGTAGACGAGCGACCCGGATGACTTGTTCACCGACCTCATGAAGTGGTGGTGATTGACCCAGGTGATGAGGATGATGGCGAAACTCAACACGAACGCAAAGAACGATGGTCCGAGATGCCTGAGGGCAAGCCACAACTCACGAGTGGAGCGAATCCCTTCCGACGCAGGGATCTTGATGTCGATGATCAGGAGCGTGAGCGCGATGGCAAAGACGGCATCGCAGAAAGCCTCGAGCCGTGCGTTGGGGTGC
>DATFWL010000470.1:0-5758 GCA_035259385.1 Vicinamibacterales bacterium
CGTCGCTGTTTTCGGGAGCGCCGGACGGCAAGGTTGCGGCGACCAACAACCTCTTCGGGTCGTCGGTCGCGATCACGCAGCTGTTCAAGTCCGGCGGCACCGCGTCGCTGTGGACCTCGGTGTCGCGCGACGGCACCAACAGCGTTCTCAGTTTGTTTCAGCCCGCCTACCTGACCTCCCTTGGCGTCGACCTGCGGCAGCCCTTGCTGAGGAATCGCGCCATCGATCCCACCCGTGCAGCCCTCCGTGTGACGGCGCTCGACCGCGATCGGTCGGGCGCCGCTCTCGATCGGCAGCTGCTCGAGACGGTGTCGGAGGTGGAGGCGGCGTACTGGAAGCTCGTCGCCGCCCGGCGCGAGGTGGAGGTGCGTCGCGACAGCGTCGCGCTCGCCGAACAGCTGCGGGCGGACACGCAGGTGCGGATCGCCGCCGGCACCGCGTCGCCCTCGGATCTGGCCCAACCGGTCGCGGAGCTCGAACGGCGCCGTGGCGATCTGTTTGCAGCGCAGGAAACGGCGGCCCGGGCGGATCGCGCGCTGAAGCAGCTGATGCTCGATTCGGCGGCCGATCCGCTGTGGAACACCGACACCCGTCCGTCGGATTCGCCGGACGCGGCGCGGTTCGCGGTGGACGTCACGGCGGCGATCGGCGACGCGCTGCGCACGCGGCCTGAAATCATCGACGCCCGGGCCCAGATCGCGCAGAACGATATCGCCGTGACGCTGGCGCGGGACGCGGTGAAGCCGCGGCTCGATCTCGTCGGCGGCTATGCGATGCGCGGGCTCGCCGGCAGCCGCAACGCGAACGCGATGTCGATCGGCGGCCTGCCGGTGGTGATGCCGTCTTCGCTCCAGGGCGGCTCAGTGGACTCCTGGCAGACGCTGGCCGAGCAGAAGTTCTCCGACGTCAACGTCGGCATCGCGTTGGAGGTGCCGATTGGCGGTCGTGCGGCGCACGGGCAAGTCGGCGCCGCCCAGGCGCAGCAGCGGCAGGCGGCACTCGCGCTCGCACAAGCGGAAGAGCGGATTGCCGTCGACGTGCGCAATGCCGCGACGGCGCTCGAGACGACGGCCGGCCGCATCGACGCGGCCAAGGCCGGGCTCGCCGCCGCGCAGATTCAGCTGCAGGCCGAGCAGGATCGGTTCGACGCCGGCCTGACGACCAGCTTCTTCGTGCTGACGCGGCAGAACGATCTGGCGCTGGCGCAGCTCGCCGAGATTTCGGCGCTGACCGACTACCGCCGCGCCCAGACCGAGTTCGCACGTGCGACCGGCACGCTCCTCCGCGACCGCAGCATTCATCTCCAGTGACGAGAGGACAGCACATGAAATCAACGCATCTCCTGGCTCTGGCGCTTGCCGGCGCCGCCGCGTCGTGCACGGCGAAGACGGATCCGACGACGGTGAAGCTGAACGGCCGCATCGAGGCGCCGCTGGTCGATCTCGCGCCGAAAGTGAGCGGCCGCGTGGTCGCCGTCAACGTCCGGGAAGGCGAGCGCGTCAAGGCCGGCGACCTGCTGATTCGACTCGATCTCGGCGACACCGCCCTCGCGGTCGAGCGCGACCGGCACGGCGTGGAGTCGGCGCGCGCCCGCCTGCAGGATCTCTCCGACGGCAGCCGCCGTCAGGAAATCCGAGCCGCGGAAGCGGAGGTCGCCGACCGGCAGGCCGCGGTGGCGCTCGCGCAGCGTGAGGTGCAGCGGCAGGAGTTCCTGATGTCGAAGAACGTCGGCATCGAGCGCGACTACGACCGCGCCAGGACCGAGCTCGATCGCGCCGCCGCCGCGGCGCGGATCAGCGAGGAGAAGCTGGCGCTGACGATCGACGGCTTCCGTCGATGGCAGACCGAGCAGGCGCGATCGGACGTCGAGCGCGCGCAGAGCCAGCTGCGGCAGTCCGAGACGGTCGCGCGCGAGAGCGAGATTCGGGCGCCGTCCGACGGGGTCGTGATGCACCGTCTCGTCGAGCCCGGCCAGTTGCTTGCCGCCGGACGCAGCGGGATGACGATCGCGCTGACCAACCGGTTGTACGTCCGTACCTTCGTCCCCGAAACGAAGCTCGGCCTGGTGCGTCACGGACAGCATGCGACCGTGCTGGTCGACGCGTTCCCGGACCAGACGTTCGGGGCAACCGTCACCGAAATCGCACCCGACGCCGAATACACGCCCAAGGCGGTCGAGACGAAAGCCGAGCGGATCAACCTGGTCTACGGCGCGAAGGTCGATCTCGCCCAGGGCTGGTCGGCGCGGCTCGTCCCAGGGCAGCCGGCCGATGTGATCGTCAACGTCGCTGCGCCGGAGGCGCCGGCGACAGCAAGGCGGTAGCCGTGATCGCCGCACGGGGGATCACGCACCGGTTCGCCGACACCGTCGCGCTGCGCGACCTCACGCTGACGATCGGCACCGGCGAGATGTTCGCGCTCATCGGACCCGACGGCGCCGGCAAGACGACGTTCTTCCGCATCGTCGCGCGGCTGCTGCGTCCAACCAGCGGGTCGCTCGCCCTCGACAGCCATCGCGCCTTCGGCTTCGTGCCGCAGCGCTTCTCGCTGTATCCGGATCTGTCGTGCGACGAGAACCTGGCGCTGCGCGCCAGGCTGTACGGCCTCGCCGGCGGCGCGGCGCGGACCCGCGCGTCGGACCTGATGCATCGCGTCGGACTCGGCCGCTTCGGCGCGCGACTCGCCGGCAATCTGTCCGGCGGCATGAAGCAGAAGCTCGCCCTGGTCTCCGCGCTGCTCACCGCTCCAGACCTGCTGCTCCTCGACGAGCCGACCACCGGCGTCGATCCGATTTCGCGCCGGGAGTTCTGGACGCTGCTGCATCAGCTGCATCGCGAAGGCCTGACGATCGTGGTCTCGACGCCGTACATGGACGAGGCCGAGTACGCGTCGCGCGTCGCGTTCCTGCACGAGGGCCGGCTGCTCGACGTCGGCACGCGCTCGGAGATCATCGCGCGATACCCGCGCACGCTGATCGAGGTGCGGTCGGCCGATCGGTTCGCGGTGCGGCAGCGGCTCGACGGCATCACCGAGATCGACGACGTGTCGCTGTTCGGCACCGTGCTGCACGTCCGCGGCACCGAGGAGGTGCCCGGCCGGCTCGCCGGCGTCGTGCGGGCGGCGCTCGACGGCATCGTCGCCGCCGGCGACGTGGCGCCGATCGAGCCGTCGCTCGAAGACGTCTTCGTGCTGCACGGCGAGGAGGCGGCGTGATGGAGGCGCTGATTCAGGTGCGCGAGGTCACCCGGACCTTCGGCGCGTTCGTCGCCGCCGATCGCGTGAGCTTCGACGTCCCGCGCGGCAAGATCTTCGGTTTCCTCGGCCCGAACGGATCGGGGAAGTCCACGACGATCCGGATGCTGGCCGGCCTGCTCGCGCCGACCAGCGGGCGGATCACCGGCTTCGGCGGGCTCGACGTCGCCACCGATACCGAGCGCTGGAAGCACCGCATGGGCTACATGAGCCAGAAGTTCTCGCTCTATCTCGACCTCACGGTCGAGGAGAACCTCAGGTTCTTCGGATCGATCTACGGACTGTCGAAGGCGCAGCTGCGGGAGCGCATCGCGGAGCTGTCGGCCCGCCTGAAATTCGAGTCGCTGGTCGGCCAGATGACGCGCACGCTGTCGACCGGGCAGCGGCAGCGGGTGGCGCTGGCCGCGGCGCTGCTGCACGAACCGGAGCTGCTCTTTCTCGACGAGCCGACCGGCGGCGTCGATCCGCGCGGGCGGCGCATCTTCTGGGACCTGATTTACGAGCTCACCGCCTCCCGGCACATGACCGTCCTGGTCACCACGCACTACATGGACGAAGCGGAGCAGTGCGACCGGCTCGCCTTCATTCTCAACGGGAAGATCATCGCCGAAGGCGAGTCGCCGGCGCTCAAGCAGGCGATCCGCGGGCGGATCTTCGAAGTCGACCCGCGCGCCGATCCGTTCGACCTGCTGACGGCGGCACAACAGAACGGCGCCATCGAAGACGCCTACCTGTTCGGCGTCCGCCTCCGGCTGGTCGCCGCACCGGACGGCATCGCCGAAACCGCGCGCCTGGCCGAGACCTTCGGCTCGACGCGGATGACCGAGCCGACCCTCGAAGACGTCTTCGTGTCGCTCGCCCGGCGCGCGACCGCCCCGACTGAAAAGGTGACGTCATGACACGAATGTTCGCCCTCGCGTGGAAGGAGCTCCTGCAGATCCGCCGCGACTCGATGACGATGCGGATGATCGTCGGCGTGCCGATCATGCAGCTGATCATCTTCGGCTACGCCATCAACTACGACGTCAAGCACATGGAAGCGGTCGTCATGGACGACTCGCGGTCGTACGAGAGCCGCGAGCTGGTCGCGAAGATGGAGGCGACCGGCTACTTCGACATCATCGGGCGCGTCGACTCGTACGGCGAGATGCGGACGGCGATCGACTCGGCGCGGGCGATGGTCGGCCTGATCATCGATCGCGACTTCGGGAAGGACACCCACCGCGGGGCGCCGGCGCGCGCGCTGCTGATCGTCAACGCCTCCGACTCGACGACGTCGAACCAGGCGATGGCGATCGTGAACGGGATCGCCAGCGGCATTTCCGCGCGCGCGCTGGCGTCGATCGCCGACTGGAGCGCGTCGGGCAAGCCGATCGACGTGCGGGTGCGCCCCTGGTACAACCCCGAGCTGCGTACCGCCGACTTCATCATCCCCGGCCTGATCGCGATCGTCCTGACGTTCACGCTGGTCCAGTTCACCGCGATCAGCATCGTCAAGGAGCGTGAGCTCGGCACGCTCGAGCAGCTTCAGGTGACGCCGATCACCCGCTGGCAGCTGATCCTCGGCAAGATCGTGCCGTTCCTCCTGATCGGCTACCTCCAGACCGTCCTGATGGTCCTGATGATGGGCTGGCTGTTCGACGTCCACGTCCAGGGCAGCCTGGCGGCGCTGTTTCTGCTGACCGGCCTCTACATCGCGGCGGTGCTCGGCATCGGCACGCTGATCTCCACGATCGCGCAGACGCAGATGCAGGCAAGCAGCATGTCGATGATGCTCGCCCTGCCGTTCGTGTTCCTCTCCGGCTACGTCTTTCCGATCGGCGGCATGCCGGTGATCTTCCAGCGGCTGTCGGATTTGATTCCAGCCAACTACGCGATTCAGATTCTGCGCGGGATCGTCCTGCGTGGCGCCAATATGCGCGACCTCGCCCAGCCGATCATCTGCCTGACGGCCTACACCGTCGGCATCATCGCGCTCGCGTGCGTGCGCTTCAAGAAAACTGCTGCGTGATCGGAGGAGATGCAAGCGATGATGACATTCGTGGCGGCGTTCAAGACGCTCGACGAGATCGCGCCCGAGGATCTATCGTGCGTCGGGGGCAAGGCGTACAACTGCGCGCGGCTGAAGCAGGCGGGCTTCCCGGTGCCGGATGGCATCGTGGTACCAAGCGACGCGACCGACGAAGCGATTCGGTCGCTCGGCCAGAATCCGTGGTTCGCGACACAGCCGCCTGACAGCCTGTTCGCGGTGCGCTCGTCCGGACTCGGTGAGGACAGCGCCGGCCACTCGTTTGCCGGCATCCACGAAACGCAGCTGAACGTGCGTCGAGCCGAGGTCGCGGAGGCCGTTCTCGTCTGCCGGCGCTCGGCCGCGTCGGAGCAGGCGCGTGCCTACCGGCAGGCGCGACATCTCGAAGACGATGAGGCGCGAATCGGGATCCTGGTGCAGCGGATGGTTCCCGCGGCGGTGTCGGGCGTCGCCTTCACGGTGAATCCGATCAACGGC
>DATFWL010000471.1:0-17820 GCA_035259385.1 Vicinamibacterales bacterium
GCACCTGGACGCGCGCCATCCCGGCCGGCATCGACGGAATGCCGCGCAGCTTGAAGCGCGCCAGCGAACGGTTGTCGGCGACCAGCTCGCGCTCGCCCTGCAGGACGTGGATGTCGACGGCGGTCTGGTTGTCGACGGCGGTGGTGAACATCTCGCTCCCCGTCGCCGGGATCGTCGAGTTGCGCATGATGATCTTCGACACGACGCCGCCCATCGTCTCGATGCCGAGCGAGAGCGGGGTGACGTCGAGCAGCAGCATCTCGCGGTTCCCGGTGACGAGAATGCCGGCCTGCACGGCGGCGCCGAGCGCGACCACTTCATCCGGGTTGAGCTCGCTGTGCGGTCTCTTGCCGAACAACTCTTCGACTCTGCGGCGGACCAGCGGGATCCGCGTCGAACCGCCGACCAGGACCACCTCGTCGATCTGCGACGGCTGGAGGCCGGCATCGGCGAGCGCCTGCCGGACCGGACCGAGCGTGCGGTCGACGATCGGCGCAATCAGCGTCTCGAAGTCGGCGCGCGTGAAGCGCTTGCCGTTCAGCATCGTCTCGTCACGATCGGACAGATCCCATTTCGCCTGAATGACGGCCTGGCGGATCGCTTGAACGTCCTCCGCCGATCGCGAACCGGCCGAACCCGGGCCCATCACCATGTCGATCAGCAGCACGTCGATGTCGTCGCCGCCGAGGTGCGTGTCGCCGTTGGTCGAGAGGACCTGGAACACGCCGTCCTCGACCCGCAGGAGCGAGATGTCGAACGTGCCGCCGCCGAGATCGTAGACGGCAATCAGACCGGTGTGCCGCTTGTCGAGGCCGTAGGCGAGCGAGGCGGCGGTCGGCTCGTTGATGATGCGAAGCACCTCGAGTCCCGCGATCCGTCCGGCGTCGCGCGTGGCGGTCCGCTGCGCGTCGTTGAAGTACGCCGGCACGGTAATCACCGCGCGGTCGACGTCGTTGTCGACCTCGCCCTGCGCGGCGAAAAACGCCTCCGCCCGATGCTTCAACTCGCGCAGGACGAACGCGGAGATCTCCGGCGGCGTGAACTCGCGATCGCCGAGGCCGATGCGCACGACTTCGCCGGCGGCGCCGCTCACGCGAAACGGAAGGTGCTCCGCTTCGTGCCGCACGTCCTCACGGCCTTTGCCCATGAACCGCTTGATGGAGTACGCCGTCCGCCCCGCGTCGGTCAGGAGTCGCCGCTGCGCTTCACGGCCGACGTAAGTCGTGCCGTCGTCCTCGACCGAGACCACCGACGGGAGCAACGCATCCCCGCTCGCGTCGCGGATCACGACCGGCATGCCGTCGGTCACGTAGGCGACAAGCGAATTGGTCGTCCCCAGATCGATTCCTACAACGTGGCTCATGCGGTCAGCTCGCGTTCGATGCTCCCCAGGAGATTGTTGATGTAATTCCGCTCGAGAATCCGCTCGCGCAGCGCCTGCAGGACGTCGCGCTTGTCCGACGCCGAGGCGCGCTCCGGCAGCGCATCCCAGCGCGCCGACAACTCGCGCAGCTGCGCTTCGTGTTCGGCACGCTTGGCCTCGATCGGCGCGCGCGCGCGCTCGAGCCGTCCCTGCCACGTGCCGGCCGGCGCGCCCGACGCCCGCTGCTCGCGAATCTCGTCGAGCTCCTCGTTCAGCGCGAACACCTCTTCGAGCAGCGCCGGCGGAACCGCCTTCGACGCCTCCTGGGGCGAGCGCAGCCCGAGCCCCTCGGCGTCGAGCAGGTACTCGATCCGCGTCACCGGGTTCTTGAGCGTGCGGTAGGCGTCGTTCAGGTACGACGATCGCTCGAGGCTCGCGCGGCGCTCGGCCGGTGTCGCGTTGTAGAAATAGTCGGGATGAAACTGCCGGCTGAGATCGCGGAAGCGCTGCTCGAGCTGCGCGGGATCGAGGTTCAGCCGGCGCGGCACGCCGAGAAACGCGAAGTAGTCGCCGTGGCGGCCGAGCGAGAGGATCTTCGTGCACTGCGGGCAGAAATGCGCGTCGATCGGGGCGCCACCGCCGCAGTCACGACACACCTGAAGCGTCGGGGTAGTCGAGGAAGCCATAGGGAGGCGCTTACGCGCCGAACGAGCTGCCGCAGCCGCAGGTGGTCTTCGCGTTCGGGTTGTTGAACACGAAGCCCTTGCTGATCAAGTTCGTGTCGTAGTCGAGGACGGTGCCGCTCAGGTAAAGCAGGCTCTTCTTGTCGACGAAGATCTTCGAGCCCTCGGGCCCTTCGAACACCTCGTCGCCGAGACGCGGCTGCTTTTCCCAGGCAAACGTGTAGCTCAGCCCGGAGCAGCCGCCGCCCTTGACACCGACGCGCAGTCCGCCTTCGTCGATGCCCTGCTTGGCCATCAACGTCCGGATCTTGCGCGCCGCGGTTTCCGAGATTCGAATCATGGTCGTGCCGCCACGAAGGCACGAAGTGTCTTCGTGGCAGATCCTTATGCCGTCGGCTGAGCGACTTTCTGAGCGGTCTTGCCTTCAGCCGTCTGCTTTTTCTTGTAGTCGGCAATCGCCGCCTTGATTGCGTCCTCCGCCAGCACCGAGCAGTGAATCTTGACCGGCGGCAGGCTCAGCTCGTTGACGATGTCGGTGTTCTTGATGGCAAGCGCTTCGTCGACCGTCTTCCCCTTCAGCCACTCGGTGGCAAGACTCGACGACGCGATCGCCGATCCGCAGCCGAACGTCTTGAACTTCGCGTCGTCGATGATGCCGGTCGCGGGGTTCACCTGGACCTGCAGCTTCATGACGTCGCCGCACTCCGGCGCGCCGACCAGCCCGGTGCCGACGTTCACGTCGTCTTTCGGCAGCGACCCGACGTTGCGCGGATTCTCGTAGTGATCGATGACTTTGTTCGAATACGCCATGTCCTCTTACGCTCGGCTCACGCCTTCGCGCTCCTTTTAATGTCCCTCGGTCTGCCACTGCATCGTGGACAGATCGACGCCTTCCTTCGCCAGCTCGTAGAGCGGCGACATGTCCCGCAGCCGGCTGACCACTGAGGTCAGCTTGTCGGCGACGTAATCGACCTCTTCCTTTGTCGTCCAGCGGCCGAGACCGAACCTGATCGACGAGTGAGCAAGATCGTCGCCGGCGCCGAGCGCCTTCAGCACGTACGACGGCTCGAGGCTCGCCGAGGTGCAGGCCGAGCCCGACGACACCGCGACGTCGTTGATCCCCATCAACAGCGACTCGCCTTCCACGTAGGCAAAGCTGATGTTCAGGTTGTGCGGCAGCCGGTGCTCGATCGATCCGTTGATGTAGATCTCGTCGAGGTTATTGTGCAGTTTGTCGTTGAGATAGTCGCGCAGACTGCGCAGCCGCTCGCTCTCGGTCGCCATCTCCTGCCGGCACAGCTCCGCGGCCTTGCCGAAGCCGACGATGCTCGGGACATTCAGCGTGCCCGACCGCATCCCGCGTTCGTGGCCGCCGCCGTCGATGATTGGCGCGAGCAGCACGCGCGGATTGCGGCGCCGGACGTAGAGCGCGCCGACGCCCTTCGGGCCGTACATCTTGTGCGCGCTCAGCGACGCCATGTGCACGTTGAGCTCGTTGACGTTGAACGGAACCTTGCCCGCGAACTGGACCGCATCGGTGTGGAAGAGGATCCCCTTCTCCTTCGCGATCGCGCCGATCTCGGCGATCGGCTGGAGCACGCCGATCTCGTTGTTGGCGGCCATGATCGTGACGAGGATCGTCTTGTCGCCGATCGCGGCGCGGAGCTCGTCGAGGCTGATGCGGCCGTCCTTCTGCACCGGCAGATAGGTGACGCGGTAGCCTTCTTTCTCGAGCCGCTTGCAGGTGTCGATCACCGCCTTGTGCTCGGTGACGCAGGTGACGATGTGATTGCCCTTCTCGCGGTACATCTCGGCGACGCCCTTGATCGCCAGGTTGTCCGACTCGGTCGCGCCGCTCGTGAAGACGATCTCCTTTGCGCTCGCGCCGATCAGATCGGCCACCTGTTTGCGCGCCTTCTCGACCGCTTCTTCCGCTTCCCACCCGAACGGATGGTTGCGGCTGGCCGCGTTGCCGAACTTCTCGCTGAAGTACGGCAGCATCGCCGCCACCACGCGCGGATCGACCGGCGTCGTGGCGTGATAGTCCATGTAAATCGGAAGCTTGATCGCCATATGTGTTGTCTCGTCGCTCGGCCGAACCTGATCGCTCGGCTGAAGCCTTCGCGCTCCGTATCGCCTTCGCGCTGCCTTACGGGTGCGTGTGCAATACCGCTGGCCGCGCGATCGGGGGCGGCGGCGGATCCGCCGCAAGCTCCGCGATCGTGCACTCGCCGAGCGCAGCCAGAATCCGCTCGCGGACGCGCCACAGCGGATCGCGGACGTTGCACTTCGCAAACTGTTCGCACTGTCCTTCGTCGGACGAACATGCGGTGACTGCCACCGGTCCGTCGATCGCCTGGATGACATCGGCGACCGAAACCATCGACGGCAGGCGCGCCAGCTGGTAGCCGCCGCGCGTCCCCTGGTGCGACGCGAGCAGGCCGCGCCGGACCAGCCGCTGCAGCACCTTCGCCATCAACTCGATCGGGATGTCGTAGAGCGCCGCGATCTCCCGCGCGCTCGACGAGGCGCGGTCGCCTCGGAGCGCCAGGTGCTTCATGGCAATCAACGCGTAATCAGCCTTTTTCGACAGCCTCAACATATCCGACCACGATAGTCGTATATTACCATCCGCCGCCAGCCCGCTCAATATTTCGGCTGGGTTGGGTCGACTTTATCGATCCAGTCGATGATGCCCCCTTTCAGGTTCAGCACGTGCCTGAACCCGACCGACCGCAGGAAATCGGCGGCCTTGCCGCTGCGGACGCCGGACTTGCACTGCATCACCAGCTGAGCGTCCGGGTCGAGCTCGTCGTAGCGCTTTGGAATATCGCCGAGCGGGATATGGACGGATCCCGGGATCCTGTTGATTTGCAATTCGTTCGGCTCGCGGACGTCGACGATCGTCAGTTTGTCGCCGCGGTCCAGCCGCTGCTTCAGCTCGAGCGCGGTGAGTTCGGTGGCCGTGTTCACAGTGGCGGGCTCCGGCGCGGCGGGTGCGATGCCGCAGAACTGCTCGTAATCGATGAGCCTGGTGACCGTCGGATGCGTCCCGCACACCGGGCAATCGGGATCCTTGCGCAGCTTCAGCTCACGGAAGCGCATCCGCAGCGCGTCGTAGATCAAGAACCGTCCGATCAGCGGCTCGCCGATGCCCATGATCAGCTTCACGGTTTCGGTCGCCTGAATGACGCCGATGAGTCCGGGCAGCACGCCGAGCACGCCGCCCTCCGCGCAACTCGGCACCAGTCCGGGCGGCGGCGGTTCCGGGTAGAGGCAGCGGTAGCACGGACCGTCCTTGGTCGCGAACACCGACGCCTGCCCCTCGAAACGGAAGATGCTGCCGTAGGCGTTCGGCTTGCCGAGAATCACGCATGCGTCGTTGACGAGATAACGCGTCGGGAAATTGTCCGTGCCATCCACGATCACGTCGTACGGTTCGAACAGCTGCAGCGCGTTCTGTGACGACAGCGCCACTTCGTGTGTCCGGATGTCGATCTCGGGGTTGAGCGCCTGCAGTTTCTCCTTCGCCGACTGCAGCTTCGGCTTGCCGACGTCTGGCGTCGAGTGGAGAATCTGCCGCTGCAGGTTGCTGTAGTCGACGACGTCGAAGTCGACGAGGCCGATGGTGCCGACGCCGGCGGCCGCGAGATACATCGCGACCGGCGATCCGAGGCCGCCCGCGCCGATGCAGAGCACCTTCGCCGCCTTCAGCTTGCGCTGACCGTTGACGCCTACTTCCGGCATGATCAGGTGCCGCGAGTAGCGCTTGACTTCGTCGTTGCTGAGCGTCGGAAGGTCGACGGGGTCGGGAAGGGTTTCCGTCATGGTGCTCCCGGACACGCGTCCCGACCCCCTGTCGTCCGTGCCGCCTGCCACAGACGGGATGATGCTGACCGTGTCACTCGCCGCGACCGGCGTCTGTTCTTTCTGCAGGTAGCGGATGTCCTCGTCATTGACGTAGACGTTGACGAAGCTCCGCAGCTTGCCCTGCTCGTTGTAGAGATGCGCCTTCAGGCCGGAATGACGGCGCGTCAGGTCGGCGAGCAGTTCGCCGACGGTCGCACCGCTCGCGTCGACGGCGTCCTGCTTATCGGTGTACGGCCGCAGCGGTGTCGGGATGAGGATTTTCGCCATGATGCAGACTGCCCTCTTCGAAGCTCGATCGATCGTCTTTCAGATACCACACGGTCATGTCCGTGGCTGCGCCCTGCGCAACCGCGACGATGACGTACGCGAAGGTGGGCCACGCATGATCGAGGTCGTACTGCGATGGCCGCGCCGGATGATCCGGATGTGAGTGATAGAAGCCGAGCAGTTCGGCGCCGAGCTCGGTCGCGCGCCGCTCGGTCAGCTGATAGTCCGATGGCCGCACGAGAAATCTCCGCCGCGGGCCTTCCTCCGTCGTATTCGGCAGCGCCACCAGATCGGTGACGCCGTCGTCGCGGCCGAGCAGCGCGCCGCAGCATTCGTGCGGATAGGTCTCCTGCCCATGGTGGCGGATCGCCCGATCGACCGCCGCAGTGATGGTCAGCCGCCGCTCAGTCATTGACGTTCCAGAAGCTCTCGTTCAGATACTTCTCCGCGCCGTCCGGAAAGATCGTGACGACGACGCCGCTGGTGAGCCGCCTGGCGACGTCGAGCATCGCCGCGACGGCCGCGCCCGAGGAGATGCCGGCGAGCAGTCCCATCTCGCGCGCCAGCTTCCGCACCATCCGATACGCGCGCTCGGTGTCGATGCGGAGATCCTCATCGGCGAGCGCCGGATCGTAGATGCCGGGGACGATCGCCGATTCCATGTGCTTCAGCCCTTCGAGCCCGTGGAACGGCGAGTTGGGCTGAAACGAAATCAGCTTGATCGCGGCGCTGTGCTTCCGCAGGCGCCGCCCGGTTCCGACGAACGTGCCGCTCGTGCCAAGCCCGGCGACGAAGTGCGTCAGCCGTCCGCTGGTCTGCTCGATGATCTCGGGCGCGGTCGTGTCGTAGTGCGCCTGCCAGTTCGCGGGGTTGTTGTACTGGTCCGGGTAGAAGTAGCGATCCGGATCCGCGGCATACAGACGCCGGGCTTCGCGAATCGCGCCGTCACTGCTCTCGAGCGGGTTGGTGAGCACCAGCTCCGCGCCAAGCGCCCGCAGGATCAACTTGCGCTCGGGGCTCGCGTTCTCCGGCACGCACAACTTCACGCCGTAGCCGCGCGCGGCGCCGACCATCGCATAGGCGATGCCGGTGTTGCCGGAGGTTGCGTCGAGAATCGTCTTGCCGGCGGTCAGCCTGCCCGACGCCTCGCCGTCGAGAATCATGCGCGCGGCCGCGCGATCCTTCACGGACCCGCCCGGGTTCTGCCATTCGGCCTTGGCGTAGAGCTCGACGCCAGGTGTGTCCTTCTCGAAGTGGTGCAGCCGGACGAGCGGCGTGCGGCCGATCATGTCCAGGACGGACGATCCGGGCGCGCGATCGACAACAGACGAGGTTTCAGGGGCAGCCATTCCGATATACGACCGAATAAGTCCTGATTTTACCTACGCGCGTCACCCTGTCAAACTGACGCGCCATTGATCGACACCGCGACCGACACGACAACCCGCCTCGGCGGCTGGCTGTTCCGCCACCGGACATCGCTGCCGTTGCCCGTCGCGCTCGTTATTTTGACGCTCCACCTCGGCGAAGCGCCCCCGTCCGCGACGCTGACGGCTGCCGGCGTGGCGATCACGGCCGCGGGCGAGCTTCTGCGGATGTGGGGCGTTCGGCAGATCGGCGCGATCTCACGGACGCGCAGCACGCGGCTCGGCCCGCTGGTCGACAGCGGACCGTTCGCGTACGTGCGCAATCCGCTCTACGTCGGCAACATCGCGCTGTGGGTCGGCTTTGCCGTCACGGCGCGGCTCGTCTGGCTGGCGCCGGCGATCGTCATCCTGCTCGGCCTCGAGTACCACGCGATCGTTCGATGGGAAGAGCAGCTGCTCGAATCACGGCTCGGCCAGGCGTATCGAGACTACGCCGCACGCGTGCCGCGCTGGCTGCCACCGGTTGCTGACCGCCGAGCGCGCGGAGGTTGCACGGGTCAGGATTTCTCCCAAGCCTCCGCCGTTTCCAGTGCGTCGCAGGCGTCGTTCAGCTGGCGGGAGACGCTCTTCAGCGAGCGCGGCACGTTGTTGGCGATTGCAGTTGGGTACGTGCTGCTCTGGTTGAAGCTTCGCGCCTGAGAGCCGCGGTCCGAAACGCTCAGCGAACGTCAGCCGAGTTCGCGATCGCATTCGGAATCGCGAATGCGATCCAAATGATCAGTTTCTGAACGGCACGACGGCTTCGTAACGTCTTTCGCACGCACTCCTTCGTTGACTGGAAGGGGGAGCGGACCGAGAATGGCGGGCTCTCGGGATCGGCTCCAGACCTGTCGGATTGGAGAAGGCGCGTGAAGAAGACAGCGTTGGCGTGTGTGTTCTCGGTGATCCTCGTGTCCCCGCTCGGCGCGGAGGACGACCACTCTCTCGTCAGATTCGACGGCGGAATCGGCGTCATTCCGGTGTCGAGCATCACCACCAACCCGGACAACACGGTCGCGACCGGGAACCGCAACGTCGTTCGCGGCGTCAACCCGCCGGGACAGATCTGGGTGATCCGCAGGCTCAGAGCCGACATCGGCACCGACGGCCACATCGTCGTCGACGGCCGGGGGCTGCTGCTCGGCGGAGGCAACGCCATCGGATTCAACGCCAACGCGAGCGTGATCGCTACGCTGATCTGCGAACCGGCGGCGCCCTTCACGCAGCACAGCACCCCCGCACCAGGCGTGGCGCTCGCCCCGAACGGCGATTTCCGGATCGACGCAATGCTCTCGCCGCCGCCGCCGAGCAGGTGTGCCAGCCCGGTACTGCTGATTCGCAGCGGAGCCGGCGCCCAACCGTGGTTTGCCGCCGGGATCGTGAAGCTGGAGGACGATCAGGACGATCGGAATTGACAGGTCGCTGACCGCATCGGCCACAAACGGCGCGAAGTCGCGAAAGGAATTGATCGTGCCTTCGCGCCGCCGTGGCCGCGCCCGGTGCGCGTCCTGCGTAGCGCCGGTGCTCACTGCACAGTCACGGTTCCAACCATCCCCGGATGAATCGAACAGTGATACGAAAAGCTGCCCGCGGTTGGGAAGGTGTAGCTGTAGGTCCCGCCAGGCGCGATCGTACTCGAGTTCCAGACGCCGGTGTTCGACACCGAGTTGTGCGCGACCGAGTCGTTGTTCATCCAGGTGACCGTTCCACCGACGGGCACGCTGACCGGATTGGGCGCATATGCCGTCGTGGTCAGGTTCGACGAGCCGGACACGATCGAGACCGACGTGCCGCGTGTGGGTGACGTCGTGGACGGCGTGGACGAGCTGCAAGCTGTTAACGCCAGAAGGAGGATGGCGAGGGCGATGCGCAGGATCATTCTGACGACCTCCTGCGTGACCGCCCGCAAATCCGCTGCCCGGCCTGCCGCGGCGATTCCCGCCGGGCCATGCCGCGTCGATCGCACACGAGCTCGAGGGTGATGAGTTACGGATTGTGCTCTGCAGCTTTCGAAGCCGGTAAGCGCATCACCGCCGCTCAGGTCGTCTTCAGTTCTTTCTGCTGGTTTGCTGTCTGCTGGTTTCCGCCGTGAGCGGAGTGTTGCGAAGCGTCTGCCAGAGGTACCAGGAGGCGACCGATCGGTACGGACGCCACGCTTCGCCCATCTTCAGAATGCGCTTCGCGTCCGGCCGCTTGCGCAGCTTGTAGAGACGCTGAATCGCGTTCACGATCCCGAGATCGCCGACTGGCAGGACGTCAGGCCGGTGCAGGCGGAACATCAGGAACATCTCCGCGGTCCAGCGGCCGAAGCCTTTCACCGCGGTGAGCCGTTCGACGACCGCTTCGTCGGGCAGCGTATCGAGCTCGTCGAGATTCAGCCGTCCTTCGAGGATTCGCGCCGACAGATCGCGGAGATAACTGACTTTCTGGCCGCTCAGCCCGACGGCGCGGAGCTGCGTGTCGGTCAGCGCGGCGATCGCGCCGGCATCGGAAATGTGGTTGTCCGGGAACAGGGCGACGAGCCTCCCGAAGATCGTCGAGGCCGCCTTCGTCGACAATTGCTGACTGACGATCGCGCCGACGAGCGCGCTCAAATGATCCTTGCGCTGGCGATCGGCCATGCCGCACGGACCGATCGCCTTGATGGCCGCGCCGAGCACCGGATCGCGTCGCATCAAGGCGCGACGCGCGGTCTGATAGCCCTCGGGCGTCAGGGACGTCGGGATCCGGTGCGGGCTCATTTCATCGACGCGGTCAGGGTGACGCGCGCCCGGATCTCGATCGTGCCGGCCTCGACCGGGGTCGGCGCCGCGGTCGCATCGGCCTTGGCGAAGCCGGCGACCATCGGCCGGGGAACGATCACGTTGCTCTCGCGGCTGTCCTCGATCTTCACGATCCGATCGATCGACCGGCCGGCGCCGGCGACCGCCGCCTCGGCGCGGGCACGGGCGTCGGCGACGGCGAGGCGCAGCGCTTCGTGCTCGGCGCCGCTGCGGTCGCGGAGGTCGAAGCGGACGTTGCTGGTCGCCGTCGCGCCGGCCTGCACGGCGGCGTCGAGCACGTCGCCGACGCGCGCGAGATCGTCGATGCGCACCTCGATCGCGTTGCGCGCGACGTATTCGCGCGGCACGCGCCGGCCCTGCGGGAAATCGAACTCCTGCTGCAGGTCGACGCCGAGCGTGCGGATGGCGTCCCTGGCGATGCCCGCCTGCGCGAGCCGCTGCTGGACGGCTGCCATCGCCTCGGCGTTCAACCGCTGGGCATCGCGCGAGGCCTTCGCCCGCGCCTCGGACGCGATGGTCACGAACGCGCGGTCGGGTGCCCGTTGAACGACCGCCTCTCCGGTCGTCACCACGAGATTGAGCGTCTCCTGTGCCGCCGGCTGCGGAAGCGCGAGCAGCAGCATCGCGAGCATTACGCTGGACATACGATCCTGAATCCTATGCTGTGCGCGTAGGTGTCCGGCGGGACTTTGTGCCGGTAGGCGCACCGCAGCATCGCCACGTCGTCATTCACCCACGAGCCGCCGCGAACGATGCGCAGCGACCCCGACTCCGGACCGCGTGGATCGCGCGTCTCGCCGCTGCCGTAGTAATCGGGCCCGTACCAGTCGGACACCCATTCCCACACGTTCCCGCAGACATCGTACAGGCCAAAGGGGTTTGGTGAATACGTGCCGGTCGGCCTCGTGCCGCGCTGCCGCTTGACCGCGGGGTCGGTGAGGTAGTTGGCACGCGACGGATCGATGTCGTTGCCCCACGGGTAGCGGTAGCCGTCGACTCCGCCGCGGGCGGCGCGCTCCCACTCGGCTTCGGTCGGCAGCCGGACCACGCGCTGCAATTCCTCGCCGAGCCAGGCGCAGTAGGCGGAAGCATCCTCGTACGTCGTCAAGACGACCGGGTGACTGCCGTGGCCGGGCGGCGGCTGACCGTGATCCCACGTGTATGGCTGCGCGAGTTCGCGAAAGAGTTCGTCGCGCCCGCCAACGGCGATCAGCGGCAGGCGGCGAATCGAGGGCGCGGCATGGCCGGTCGCGCGCACGAAGCGCGCGTACTCGTCGTGCGTCACCGGAAAACGACCGACGAAGAACTCGCTGACGAAGACGCGATGCACGGGCCGCTGGTCGTCCTCGGCATCGGCAGCGCCCATCAGAAAGTCTCCGGCGGGAATGCGAGCGAGGTTCGGCAGAGCCGGAGTGCTCATCGCGCGGAAGGGGAAAGTATAGTCCAGGAGTCCACGCGGCCCCGACGCACAAAGACGTGTAGAGTGACGCGGATGAAGCTTGAAACGTTCGCATTGGAACGGTGGCAGTCGACCTACGAAAATCTGGTCGAGTTCAACCTCTCGGAGAGCGGCGTGCAGCCGCTGACGCTCGGAGAGCTCATCGCTGATTCATCGGCACGCGACGCGCTGTTCGCCGAGGCCTTGCGGTATACGCAGTCGAACGGGACGCCGCCGCTTCGCGAGGCCATCGCCGCGCTCTACGCTGGCGCAACCCGCGAGCACGTCCAGGTGACCACGGGCGGTTCGGAAGCGAATTACCTCGCGACCTGGAATCTCGTCGAGCCTGGCGACGAGGTCGTGGTGATGGTCCCGAATTACATGCAGACCTGGGGACTGGCGCGTGCGTTCGGCGGCAGCGTCCGCGAGTGGCCGCTGGTGCACGACGGCGCGCGGTGGACGCTCGACGTCGACGCGCTCGACCGGCTCGTCACGCCGCGAACGAGGCTGATCATCGTCTGCAATCCGAACAACCCGACCGGCACGCGCTTCGAGGCGGCCGATCTGGACAGGATTGCGGCCACCGCATCGCGTCACGGCGCGTGGATCCTGTCCGACGAGATCTACCGGGGCGCCGAGCGCGATGGACGTGAGACCGTTTCGATGTGGGGCCGGACCGAGCGCGTGCTGATCACCAGCGGCCTGTCGAAGGCGTACGGCCTGCCGGGGCTGCGGGTCGGCTGGATCGTCGGCCAGCCGGCGGCGATCGCGTCGCTGTGGTCGTACCGCGACTACACGACGATCGCGCCGGCCGCCCTCAGCGACGCGCTGGCCCGACGGGTGCTGGAACCGGCGACGCGTGCGCGGATCCTCGGGCGCACGCGGGCGATCCTCAATCGCAATTTCCCGGTGATGGCAGAGTGGCTCGACGCGCAGGCGGGTCTGTTCAGCTATGCCCAGCCTGACGCGGGCGCGATCGTCTACGTCCGCTACCAGCACCCGGTGAACTCGACCGATTTCGTGACCAGGCTGCGAATCGACAAGGGAGTGCTCGTCGTACCCGGAGACCATTTCGGCATGGACCACTACCTCCGTCTCGGGTTCGGCGAGGCACCCGAGTATCTTCGTGCCGGCCTGGCGCGCGTCCACGAGCTGCTGTGTTCGATCTAGTCCTGGTCGGACACGGCAACGTCGCCAGGCGCTTCGTCGCGCTGCTCGCGGAGCGGGCTGACGAGTTGAAACGCGAGTTCGATGTTTCCCCGCGGGTGATCGGCATCGCGACGCGCCGTGATGGACCGCGATATCTCCTGGCGGAGTTCGGACGGACGCGCGCCACGTCCGCGCTCGGGTTCATCCGCGAGGCCTGCCGCCGCGATCGCCGGGCCGCGCGCGACGGCACGCTGGTGATCGTCGAGACGACGACGCTGGACGTCGAGCGGGGACAGCCGGCGTTCGATCACGTCCGCGCGGCGCTCGCCGGCGGCGCGCACGTGGTCACGGCGAACAAAGGGCCGGTGGCGTTCGGCTACCGGCGGCTGGCACGAGCCGCCGACCGCGCCGGCCGGCGGTTCCTGTTCGAGAGCGCGGTCATGGACGGCGTGCCGATCTTCAATCTGGTTCGCGAGACGCTGCCGGCGGTTTCGGTCACCGGCTTCCGCGGGATCGTCAACAGCACGACCAACTACATCCTGACGGCGATGGAGCAGGGGCAGCCGTTCGACGGTGCGCTGGCCGACATGCAGGCGCGAGGCATCGCCGAGGCCGATGCCTCGCTCGATGTCGACGGCTGGGACGCGGCCGCAAAAACCGCGGCGCTCGCGAACGTGCTCATGGACGGAAGGATCACGCCCCACGATGTCCTGCGCGAGGGAATCGCGCCGGCGACCGGACACTCGGCCGTGGCAGCCCGGGCGTCCGGACGTCGGCTGAAGCTCGTCGTCCGCGCCGAGCGACAGGGAAACCGCGTCACCGCCCGCGTCGCGCCCGAGGCGCTGCCCGAGGACGATCTGCTCGCGCGCGTCGAGGGACAGCAGAATGCGCTCCTGCTGCAGACCGATCTGCTCGACGAGATCGCGATCGTGCAGCGGGGCGGAAGCCTCACGCACACCGCGTACGGGCTGCTGTCGGACCTGATTACGATCGCTCGCGAACGGCAGCCAGGGCCGCCGCCAGCGCATCGGCGTCGTAGCCCTTCACGGCGTGATCGCCGATGATGGTGACTGGAATCGTGCGCCACCCGCGCGCGACCAGCTCGTCGTAGGCGTTGGCGTCTTCGTCGACGTTGCGCGCCGTGAACGGCACGCCGGCTCGTGAAAGAAACTCTTTCACCTGCTCGCAGCTGCGTCAGGCGCTGCCTGCATAGACGATAATCACTGGTTCATTATGACGCCACTCGACGGAGTCCTGGTCGTCGACCTGACACGCGTACTGTCGGGTCCGTACTGCACGATGCTGCTGGCGGACATGGGCGCGCGCGTCGTCAAGATCGAGCAGCCGAACAGGGGCGACGACACGCGGGCGTGGGGGCCGCCCTTTCTCTACCCCGGCGGGCAACAACCGCCCGCCGGAGGCCCCGAAGCCGGCGAGAGCGCGTACTTCCTCAGCATCAACCGCAACAAGGAGAGCGTGACGCTCGACTTCAAGCATCCGGGCGGCCGAGCCGTTCTCGATCGGCTGATCGCGCGGGCCGATGTTCTCGTCGAGAATTTCCGGCCCGGCACTCTCGCGAAGCTCGGGCTCGACTATGAATCGCTCGCGCCTCGATATCCGCGACTGGTCTACTGCTCGGTCTCGGGTTTCGGACAGACCGGCCCCCGCGCGAAGGAGCCGGGATACGACGCCGTGATGCAGGGTGAGGGCGGCCTGATGAGTATCACGGGATCGGCCGACGGCCCGCCGTATCGGCTCGGTGTCGCGATTGCCGACATCGTGTCCGGGATGTTCGCGGCGTACGGCGTCGCGATGGCGCTGATCGCACGCGAACGCAGCGGCAGCGGGCAGGAAGTGGACGTCGCCATGCTCGATGCGGTGGCCGCGCTGCTCACGTACCAGGCCGGCAACTTCTTCGCGAGCGGCAAGGTGCCGACGCGGCTCGGCAACCGCCACCCGAGCATCGTGCCGTACGAGACGTTCACGGCGTCGGACGGCGACTTCGTGCTCGCCGTCGGCAACGACGATCAATGGCGGCGCTTCTGCGCGGTCGCGGAACTGGCCGACGACCCGCGGTTTGCGACCAACCGACACCGTGTGACCGCGTACGACGCACTGCGTCCGCTCGTCGCCGATCGACTGCGGACGAAGCCACGTCAGTACTGGATCGAGAGGCTGACGGCGGCCGGCGTACCGTGCGGCTCGGTGCGGGATCTGCAGGAGCTCTTCGACGACCCGCAGCTCGAGGCGCGCGAGATGATCGCCCGCGTCGAGCACGCGACGATCGGTCAGCTGCGAACGCTCGGCGTCAACGTAAAGCTGTCGGAGACGCCGGGTCGCGTGCGAACGGCGCCGCCGACGCTGGGGCAGCACACCGATGCGGTGCTGCGCGGCGACGTGGGGCTCAGCGCAGACGACATCAGCGCGCTTCGTCGCAATGGGGCGATCTGAGGGACCTGGCAGTGGGGGACTGCGGGCTGGGCCGTGGCGCGAAGGCTTCAGTCGAGCGAGGGACTAGCTGCGATGGAGATTGCCGAGGTTCGGAAGCGGATTCTCGCGACGATCGAGCGCGCCAGGCAGCGCGCGGTCGAGCGGCGTTCGCGAAGCGACGAGGCGGGACGCGCGTACGCGACGTTTCTCGAGTCGGTCGCGGTCCCGCTGTTCCGGCAGGTCGCGAACGTGCTCCGCGCGGAAGGCTATCACTTCACCGTGTTCACGCCGTCGGGCAGCGTGCGGTTGATGTCGGATCGCACCGCCGAAGATTTCATCGAGCTGACGCTCGACACCTCCGGCGATCAGCCGCCGCAGGTCGTCGGGCACACCAGCCGCAGCCGCGGCCGGCGCGTGACCGAAGAAGAGCGCGCAGTCGGTCCTCCCGCGGCGCTCTCCGAACACGATCTGCTCGATTTCCTGCTGAAGGAGCTGGAAGGGTTCGTCGAGCGCTAGCGCACGCTCGAGATCGACGTCCTACCGAGGTACATGTAGGGCCACCATCCGCCTCCGCTCGCGTGCATGCCAGGCGAGCTTCGGCGAGTCTCGCCGAAGCGCCACAGGCGCGAAGGCGGCAGGGTGGCGGCCGCTGCGATCCTGGAGCGGCCCACATCGAGGCTTGCCGTGCAATCTCAGTAGGACACGTCGAAATCGGCCGCCTGCGGATTGCCGCGATCGTCCGTGAAGCCGAACGTGAGAATCCCCGAGGTCGCACGGCCGTCGTTGACGTCGTAAATCAGGTTGATGTTCCGGGTCGAGTTCGCGTCCAGGCGGTTGCTGCCGGTCGCCGCGATCAGATCGACAGCGCTGATCTCCGATCGCTCGACCGCCACGCCGCGGAACATCTGCTGCAAGCGGACGAAATCGATGTTCGCGCCGAGCCCGGCGGATTCGGTAATCGTAGCCGGCACGGTGATGCGGAACGCAAAGCCCGGGCGTGGCGAAAACGCCAGCAGCGGCGCGGACGCGGTCACGGAAATCCGCGCCTGAGACGGGCCCGTTGGGGACGGGGCCGCCGGACTGTCGCGGCTGCACGCGGGCAGCAGCATCATCACCGCGCCGGCTGCGAGCGCGAGCGCCGTTGGTCGGGTCATTCCCCCGTCCTGCCTCCTGCCCTCCTCAACGCGGCGCGTTCCGCATCCGAACACACGTCGAGCGTGTTCGCGCAGCGCAGGATCGGCGTTGAGGGGATCTCAGGCGAGACGTTCGACGAACGACGTGTCCAGTCCGTGCCGCGTGAGCGCGGCGAGGAAGCCCGGACGATCGGGCGAGTGGCGGTACGCTTCACGCGCTTCGACGTTGCCGCTCTGCACGAGGCCGATCAGCGCATCGTTGAGCGGGATCATCCCGTAGCGGCGGCCGCCTTCGATCGCCATCGGCAGCTGCGACGTCTTTCCCTCGGCGATTGCGCTCGAGACCGCGGGCGTGTTCAGCAGCATCTCGCGCGCCGGCAGGCGGCCGCCGCCGATCTTGCGCAGCAGCACCTGCACGATCACGCCGCGCACCGAGTCGGCGAGCGCGAACTGCACCTGTCGCCGGTGCTCGGGCGCATAGAGGTCGATGATGCGATCGATCGCGCCGGTCGCGGTGTGCGCGGAGAAGCCGCCGACGACGAGATGGCCGGACGCCGCCGCTTCGAGCGCGACGTTCATCAGCGGCGCCGTGTGCAGATCCTCGATCACCAGCACGTCCGGATCCTCGCGCAGCGCCGCGCGCGCCGCCGCCAGCATCTCGTCGTCGTTGCCGCGCACCTCGCGCTGGCTGATGAAGGAGTTGCCGCCCTCGTGGACGATGTTGATCTCACGTTCGATGGTGATGATGTGATCGCGCCGCGTGCGGTTCATCAGGTCCACGAACGCCGCGATCAGCGTGCGCTTGCCGCTCGAGCGCGGGCCGGTGACGAGGATCAGCCCTTCCGGCTCGATCGCCAGCGACTGGACGTGGCGCGGCAGGCCGAGCTGCTCGACCGACACCGATCGAGTCGGCATCAGCCGGAACACGCCGCCCGGACCGAGGTGATCGCGGAAGCTCATGCAGCGGACGCGGCCGACGCCGTCGATGTCGCAGATCCATTCGGTGAGCGCGCCGGTGCGGAGCGCCTCGTGATTGCGCTCCGGCATCAGCGTCAGCATCAGCGACTGCACGTCGCGGGCGCTGTGCACCGGCTCGGCGTCGAGGATCTGCAGTTCGCCGTCCACCCGCACTGACGGCCGCGATTCCGACGACAGATACAGCGTCGATGCGCCGCGCGCCGACGCCAGGCGCAGCAGCCGGTCGAGCCCCGGCACCGTGACGTCCGGGATGATCGGCGTCTGCTCGACTCGAATCGGACTGCGCGAGATCGGCAGTACTACGGCGGGTTGCGGCGCCC
>DATFWL010000472.1:0-17630 GCA_035259385.1 Vicinamibacterales bacterium
CGCTCAACAGCTGCGAGCACTGGTGCGCCAGGGCATTCTCGATCGCCGCGTGCGCGATGGCCGGGTCCGGACCGTCTCCTACAGCTTGAGTGAGTTCGGACGCAGCCTGAACCCGATCATGAATTCCCTAGCCGCCTGGGCCAAACGCCACCACAGCCGCCTCGGCTTTACCTTGGACTGGCATCCTCAGCGTCACCCACACGCGACGCATAAACCATCCTGAATGCACCCTCGACGAGCTCGGCGAGAATCGCCGCCAGCACCATGGCGATGAGCCGGGAACGACCATCTCGAACAGTGCGACAGTTACCTCGACGCTGGATCCGGCCTCTATCAACAACGCGTTCAACATCAACACGGTGATGTGATGTTCATGCGCCCGCAACAGACCACTGACTCTGCGGCCGCGAGAGATTGTTCCCCGAAGGTGACCGTGAGGATAGGACTTCACGCCGGCGTGTTGCTCGTGGCACTGATCGGAGCCGCATGCGCGGTCCTCTCAAGACGAGCCGTCGACGGCGACGTGGCCTTCGTCAACGTCACCGTCGTCCCGATGGACGCGCCGCGTGTCCTGGCGAACCAGACGGTGATCGTCAAAGGATCCCGCATCGAAGCGATCGGGCCGACTGCCACCACGCGCGTCGCGCGTCGGGCCCGGACCATCGATGGAGCGAACAGGTTTCTGATGCCCGGGCTCGCGGACATGCACGGGCACGTCAACGACAAGGCGACTCTGACGCTGCTGGTCGCGAACGGCGTGACGACCGTCCGCAACATGTGGGGTACGCGTGAGGTGCTCGCCTGGAGGGACGACGTCTCGCGGTCGGCGATCATGGCGCCAACGATCGTCACCGCCGGCCCGATCGTGGACGGCGCGCCGCCAGTTTGGGACGCCAGCACGGTGGTCAAAGACGACCGCGAGGCGAAGGACGCGGTCGACCGCCAGCATGCCACCGGCTACGACTTCGTCAAGGTCTATAACAATCTCTCGCGAGGCGCGTACGACGCGGTAATCGCCGAGGCATCACGGCTCGGCGTCCCGGTGGCCGGACACGTGCCGATCGACGTCGGGCTGGAGCACGCGCTCGAGGTACATCAGAAATCGATCGAACACCTGGACGGCTACTTTCGCGCCGCCCAGCGCGAAGGGTCCCCGATCCTCGGCAAGCGTCAGATCCCGCCGAAGTTCAGAACGATCGACTGGCTGGACGAGGACAAGCTCGCTCGCCTCGTTGCCCTCACGAAGGAGGCCGGGTCGTGGAACTGCGTGACGCTCGTCGTGTATCGAAAGTTCGTTTCGCTCGACGAGGGGAGGGCGCTGCTCGCGCGTCCGGAAATGAAATACGTGTCGCCGCAGACGCGCGCCTCCTGGGATCCGACGAAGGATTTCCGGTTGAAGACCTACACCGCGGACGACTTCGCAGCGTTCAGACGCGCAGATGCACGTCGACTCGCACTCGCGCGGCAGTTGCACGACGCGGGCGCGCGGCTGTTGCTCGGCACCGACTTCCCCAATCCGTACGTCGTTCCCGGCTTCTCCATCCACGAGGAGCTGGGTTTCCTGGTCATGGCCGGCCTGACGCCCTACGACGCGATTCGCATGGGCACGGAGAACGCTGCGGCCTATCTGGGTGCCGACTTCGGGGAGGTCGCACCCGGGAAGCGGGCGGATCTGATCCTGACGCAGGGGAACCCGCTGGACGACGTGCGCAACGTCTCGCGCCGCGAGGGTGTGATGCTGCGGGGCCAGTGGTATCCCGAGGCCGAACTGCAGCGTGCGCTCGAGGGATGGGTGGACCGTTTCGATCCGAAGCACGACAGGCTCGCAGTGTTCAAGCCGCTCAACCGTGAAGGCACCGTCGAGATCGAGCCGCAGACGTTCCGCGTGCGCTACAGCGGCGTCTTTGCAGGGCAGCAGCGATTCGCGATCGATCGCCTGCCGGATGGCCGCCGCGCGCTGACTCTCCAGTCCGCCCTCGACGAAGTGGACATGGGGTCTGCGACGAACGAGCTCCACGAAACGTTGGATGGAAGCGGCACGCTCCTCGACGCCGACATACGGAAGAGCGATTGGTTCGGTGCCTTCACCGCCTCGTTCCGAGTCGTCGATGGCCACCTGACAGGTTCAGCGAAGTTCTCGTCCGGCGACCCGGTCAGTCTCGACGAGGCGGTCGGCCGTGCGGTGTTCGTGCCGTCCGTCGCCGGCGCGTGGCAGCTGCTGGTCGAACGCGCCAGGGCGCTGCGCGTCGGCCAGGCGATGGACGTCGATGGGATCGACGTCGATCCCGAGCCGGTCCTCCACATCGTGAAGGTCACCGAACATGTCAAACGACTGCCGGACGTCGCGTCCGAGCGGCGATATACCGTCGACGAGAAGCGGCCAAACGGCAGCTCACGCCTCGAGCTGACGATCGGCTCCAGCGGCGTGCTGACCAACGTTCACGGCGCCCTGCAGATTGGCGAGATCGACCTGACGAGTGCTGAACCCAAATGAGCGACGACGATCCGCTGGATTATTCGTCGAGGCCGACGCCCCGGATCATCTCGGCAAACCGCCGGTCCGGCCGAAGGCTCTGCCAGGGCGAATTGACCAGACGCGACGACGTCCGGAACATTCGGAAACAACTCGATGATCCTTTCGAGCTGACGGGTGGCTTCATCGTCGCATCCGAGATGCAGCAGGGGCAAGACGGCTGGCACCGACACGAACATCGACAGCGGGTCCAGCTGCGGGGCCTGGTTAGCTCACCGAGCGCACCCTCGAAGCTCCCGTCGGCGTAGAGGCGCATGCCGTTGCGCGGAGCGAACGCGACGTGCCGGAGATGCAAGACCGTCGTCACGGTGGTCGCAACCGCGGCGTATTCCTCGGGCGGCCACCGCGGCATGCCGATACCGCGGTTCCGACAAGCCAACCGCCGCGCGGATATCCATCGACGCCTCCGGCAAGACGCCGCCGAAGAACGCGAAGAGGGTGTCGTGCATTCGCGCCAGTTTCGACCCTCCGGCGTGAATCGGCGAGCGATCGGTGTCATGGAATGACTATGACGTTTGTCACTGAAAAGAGACCACGCATTGCTCTTTCGCGTCCGCAGCGGCCGCGTGAGAATCCGTGACACGGAGTCGCACCCAATGATGGGTCGCAGGACTCTGGCGGCTCGGCAAGCCATATCGTGTTGTGAGTCGTGATATGAGAGAAGCGTCGAATCATCCGGCACTGGACCAAGTGCTCTACATCACGCCCTGGGAGAGGGAAGTTCTGCAACTCCTAGCTGACGGCAGCACGGCCAGCGAATTGAGCACCTGTCTCGGTTTATGCACAGGCGAGACCGAATCTCTGTTGGCATCTCTGTTTGCAGCGATGGGTGCGGCGACTCAAACACAGGCCATTGCCGTTGCGCAAACGCGCGGGTTGTTGAGAGAGGAACCGATTCGCATCGCTCACCAAAGCCGTGATGAGCCGCCGCATGTTGAGTCCGATCCATCGGCCGCCGCTACTTCTTCTTGAACCCGACAGCCGGGGACTCACCAAGAGCTCGTGCACCTGGATCGATGGGTGCGCATGCGCACGCGGCTGAAGAACGGCCTTTGCAGGGCCTCGCACTGGCGCATGGCATCGAGCGCCGCGCGTGGCTGTGGAGTCGCGGCGGTCAAGCCACGCTGGCGTCGTTGCCATTGGCACCATACGCGGCGAAGCGCTGGTCAGAATTACAGGCACTCCACGATCACCTCACGACCACGACGCGCCCACCGGACACAGCGGAACACATCGTCAACGATCCCGAGTCGCGGATCATGCACCGGAAGCCCCCGGCTTCGTGCACGGGTACGGCGCGCAGGTCGCTGTCGAGGTCGTCACACAGCGTGCTCCGCGTTCGCCCTGCCAAGGGCAGCTACAGGATTTCGAAGACTTCGTAGATCACGCTGTTCGGCCGCCGTTCGCCGACGCCGATCGTGACGACCTTGTTCAACCAGGCGTACTTCGGCGACGAGGTCTCAAAAAACGGTGCCGTGCGCAAGTAGTACTCTGACGGCGCCACCGCCTCGCCGCGCGCGAGCCGCTCGTTGACTTCCGTCGACGCATGGCGAACCCCGCGGTACGTCATCAGGATCGTTGCGCCATCGTCGGTACGCAGCAGCAGGCGAGCGTCCTGCTGCGACGAACCATCGGGACGGGTCAGGAGCAGATCCGATCCGATAATCGGCAGGATCGTCCCGCGCAACCGATCTCCCTTGAAATCGCCGCCGGAAACAGCAAACGCGCGGCGATTCCCGGCCGGCGTCTGCCCGAGCTCTTCGGTCGGGTGGAGCTGAATGGTCATCGTGAACAGGTGACGCGACTGCAACTGTGTCATAGGTGTGTACGCGGTCAAAGCGATGAGAAAAGGCACGATCGTGTTCATGACTGCGAGTGTGAGCCGTGACGCACCATTCGTGAAATCGATTGATAGAATTGGTCAAATTCACATGATGAATCTAGTTTCAGTCGATTTGAACCTGCTCGTCGCACTCGAGGCGCTGATTGCCGAAGCTCACGTCGGACGCGCAGCCCGCACTGAAGGAGTCGCTTCCCGACACCCTCGAACGCGTCCGAAGCCTGCTGGCAACCGAGTCGTTCGATCCGGCGACGAGCGCACGCCGATTCCGGGTGGTGATGCACGATCACCTCGCCGACCTCCTCGTGCCCGACGTCGTCAGGCGGATGCACCGCGAGGCGCCACGCGTCCGTCTCGTGGTGCTGGCGTGGCAGAGTCCCTTTTCGATGAAGCCGGAGCAGATGCGAGCCGTCGATTTTTGCATCTCGTGCTCGCCCGACGACCTTCCTGGCTTCGATCGCAGCCCTCTGTTCACCGACACTGAGTCGATCGTAGTCCGCCGAGGGCATCCGGCAGCGTCGCGGCTGAAAACGCTGCGCGGCTTTCTCGACGCGAGCCATGTGGCGGTAGTCGGGCGCGGCAAGGCGGACGATCCGGTCGATAGCTGGCTGCGCGAAGAGGGCGTCGAGCGGCGGATCGCGCTCGTCGTCCCGAGCTACCTGCAGGCGCTGCACGCGGCCGCCACGACCGATCTCGTTGCTTCCGTCCCGACGCGTGTCGCGCAGACGTTGGGGCCGCGCCTATCACTCGCGGTCCTGCGTCCGCCAATCGACCCAGGCGTGTATCGGGAGTGTCTCTTCTTTCCACAACGGCGGCAGCGGGACGCAGCCTCGCTCTGGCTGCGCGACATCGTGATGGAACTCGGGAAACGGATCGAGGTCCGCGGGCTCTCCGCTTCGCGCCGCGCGAGCTAACAGAGGCGAAGGGAATGCGGCCGATTCGTCGTCGGGCGGCCGGCATGTCGGAATGACCTCTTACGATCGATGCGACCCACGCCAGGGAAGATGAGGATCGCGTCCGGAGTGTAGGTATCGCGATACACGCTCGCTTTGTTCTCCCAGAGCGTTCATTCGATTCTCAGTAGGTCGGCGACCGTCTCGCGCGAAACTATTACCATTGCGGCGTCCTCCTTCACCGCGGGGCGCGCGGCCGCGGATCCCAGCGGCAGCTGGCACAAAGTCGTTCCACGAAGACGGATTCATCGTCCCGCTGAGTGCTGGTGCAACGGTTCGTGTCCATCGTGAGCACGGTCGTGCGTGATCGCGGCGCCGACCACCATGATGGCAGGTCGGCCGCAGCCATCCAAGTCAGCTGCGGACGAACTCCGGTGAGACAAGCCGTGGGACACCGCCCAGCTGGCCGTCGCCGTTCAGCACTTCTGCATCAGGCCCTTGAATGACCTGGCGATGCCCTCCTGATCCGCCGCCTGGAATCGGCGCCCACGGGGCTGAGGCGTGCGCGGAGCGCGGCGCGAAAGGCGGGACACATGGAGAGTTCGCGATGTCGGCAAGCGAGCGCGTGCTCGATCAGCGCCTTCGCACGTGTTGCTCGAGCGATAGATGCCTCGAGTTCCAGATGCTTGGCTTCCATCAGGCGCGTCCATGAGGGGTGTCGCCGACTTCCCGCCGCGATAAACGTACGAACCTCCGCCAGCGCGAAACCGGCGTCCTGGCAGAGCCGGATCAACGCTATTCGCTCGGCACTTGCGGGGCCGTAGTACCTCCATCCGTGAGCTCGCCCGTCCGGCGTCAGCAGTCCGACGCGTTCGTAGTACCGCAACGCGGAAGTCGCCAGACCCGTTCGCCGGCCCAACTCGCCGATTCCAAGAGCGACTTGCCTCGACATGCTCACCTCTTGACTTGAAGTGCACTTCAACATGGATGATGTACCAGCGAACGGAGCCGATCAAGTCACGAGCCGCGGGTTCGAAGAGACGGAGATCCACACGTGAACCGAGTGTCATCGCTCAGACCGCCGAGGGTCGCGCTCATCGCGATCGTCGCGATGCTGCTGCTGCACCTGCTGGCGCCGTTCGCTACGCTCGTACCGAGACCTACTCGTACGCAGGTGTCGCGATCATGGCTGCGGGTACCGCGATGATTGTGTGGTCGCGTCGCGCCTTCCAGTCCGCGGCGACTCCGATCACGCCGTTCAGCGAATCGCGCGCACTGATTCGTCACGGGCCGTACCGCTGGAGCCGCAATCCCATGTACGTCGGGGCTGTGCTCGTCGTGGCGGGCGTCGCGGTTCTGCTTGGCAGTGCGACGCCTCTGTTGGTCGCAGTTGGATTTTCCTCATCCTGCAAGGGGGCTTCGTCCGACACGAGGAGTCGGCTCCTCGCGCAACGATTCGGTGGCGCATATCTGGAACATCGCCGTTCGGTCAGGCGCTGGCTCTAGGAGGTTCAGGTTGGTGCATCGAGGTCCATCGCGCCGCCGATTGATACTTGCAACGCTCGCGACCCTTGGCGTCTGGATCGCCGCGTGGGCGACCGGGTTGACTGGGCGCTTCACGTCCGAGACGATCCGCGCCTTGCTGGCAGGGGATGGTCTCCAGGGAGTCGCTGCCTTTACCATCCTCTTCGCTGCCGCGCAGTTGTTGCGCGTTCCCAGTCCTGTCTTCGTTGCAGCAGCCGTAGCCGTCTACGGCCTGACACTCGGTGTGTTTATCGGGTTGCTTGGCGCGCTGGTCTCGGCGACCGTCAGTTTTTCTGTCTTGCGCGGGTTGACGGGGCAAGCGCTTGCCGATGTTCAGCTTCCCATTCTCGGTCGATTGCTGAGCGCGATCGACGATCGTCCCGTCATGACCGTCGCGCTATTGCGGCTCGTTTTCCAAACCGCACCACCGCTCAACTATGCGCTCGCCATGACCGCGGTTCGCTGGCGTGACCACCTAATTGGGTCGTTCGTGGGCCTTCCGCTTCCCGTGACCGTGATGGCGTTTTTCTTCGACTGGCTTGCGCGCCGCGCAATCGATCATTGAATGGGGCGACGAATGACCGAGATTCTGAAGACGGCTCCGATTCAGGAGGCGTGTCGAGCAAGCTACGATCACGTGGCTGAGGAGTATGCGCGGCGTCGATCGAGCGAGTTGGATCATCGGCCGTTTGACCGCGAAATCCTTGAACGGTTTGCGTCGCGGACCAAGCCGCAGAGCGCGGTCTGTGACGTCGGCTGGTGCGCCTTGAGTTCGCTGTGCCGCAACCCTCCACCCAGCGATGCGGTCGACAGATTCGCTGCAACCCAATCCACTGCCAACCAATGGCGCGACGGCAATCCCTCGCGACGAAAATGCGAAGGCCCGCAGGCGACGTGTGTTCGGGTCCGCGGATCAATACGGTCAGGAAGAACACCAGACCCGAACACCAACCCAACCAGGGAAAAGATGGTTGAGGCACAGATGCGCCTCTACCAGGATCATCGGTCAGAACACCTCGGCGACGCAGGCCGCGATGCCGACCGAGATCGTCGATCAGTGGGTGAACAACGCGGTCAGAGGGGCGACGACATTCGCTGCGAGACCCTTACGAATCGGGATCGATACGCCTGTCAACCGATGGCGCCGACATCCGATTGGCGACGCCCCCTGTCCGGTACAATAGGGCCGCCGCCAACGATGAAGCGATTGAGCGTGCCAACCGCAACCGGTATCACGCCGCCGAATTGCCACGTGTTGGCCTGCGGAGGCAAGCCGGTGAAGACCTCATTGAAGATGCCCACGGCGCCAAATCTGAATCACGGGTTCACCACATAGCCTCCACCTACAATCTGCGCCACCGCGAACCGATCCGCTGGATAAAACATCGGACGATTGCCGGCCTGCCGCGGTCACATAGGTCGAGGGAGGCACAACGCCGAGGAGGACGATCAGGAACGGTTTGTTGTAAGGGACGTCAGTGGACGGGTTGTCGGACTCCGTGCTCAGCGACTGTGCCACTCCACTCTTCGTGATCAGGAGTGCGGCCGCCAGAAGAATCGACATCCGAGAGAGTTCGAAACACGAGCGCTGGAATTGCGTACGTCGAGGGATACCTGGACGCCCAGCAGATCGATCGCAGCGCAATGGTGCGCGCGCCTGCGAAGATCGTGAAAGCGATGTCGGTTCCAGTCAGCGCGGATGCCGAGGGCGGCTATGGCCGAGTGCGGACGTTGCGCTAACAGTCGCCGAGGTTCTCGATGCTGGCGCGGTTGTCGCGGTTGGTCGACCCTAAATCGGGACTATCACATGTTGCTCGTGGGATCGCCGTGCTGTCGAGCTCGGAAACGTGCCGCTTTGGAACGGTTACCACAGATTTTCATGCTGCACCATCGGCGCGATTGATTCTTCGTGGTGTCGAGAAACAGCCAGCGACAGCTGGGCTCGCCGCACTCCCTCACGCGAGCCCGCTCCGCGGACGTCAAAAGGCTGACCGCAGCATCGACGATCGGCCACAGCGGACCGTCAGAACGGGCCGACACATCGCCGGCGAGAAGAACGAATTCTGATCCGCGACGCCCTATATATGAAGGAAGCCTCAGATCCCGAAGGAAGCGATTGAACTTCTTCAGCTGATCGCCTCGCGGAGAACTCTCGGTCGCAATCGATCGAAACAGCGAATCGATCACCTCACGAAGAGCTATCGCCTCTCGCACGATTCGACGAGCGTCTTGGTCGGTGGTCCTCGCACGCAGTCGCCGCGACTGATTCGTGGAGAGGACGGCGGCCTGCGTCGCGAAGTCGAGAAGCTGTTCATAGTTCGACAACAAGTCGATACGCCGTGTGGGATCGAAACGCCAGTCGAGCGTGTTCGCGAAGTCCAGCGCGACGTGTCCAGCCACCAGCTGAAAGTACTGCGCCACTCGTGACCCTTCCCTGATGCTCTTCAGACGACGGTTGACAGCTTGGCACATTTCGGCTAAGGTGTCGAACCACCTAAATAGCATATAGGAGGTTACTACCGCCAAGTTGCAAGACAGCGCTGGGAGCGGACCAGCGGGTGCGCCGGGCACAGACCGATCGGTCTCAAGAGATTCTCGACGCAAGTGCCTCGCTGGTGCGACCGTGGCGACCATGGGAAGACGATCCTTCGGAGACGTGATTGGCGGTGCCTCGCCAGGTGCCCCCTGGATGGCGGACGCCTAGGACCAGAACACTGCGTTTCGTAACGGGTACTCACATGCGGACGTCACATTTGGCTTGCCGTGATGGTAGGCGTGCGTGCTCGTGGTTACCCAACTGGTTAATGTGTCGCACCGATCGAGTCCGGGCTGAGGTGGCTCTTGGCAACAGCCATCTGCGACCAGCCCATGCATCGAAGCGCGACTGAGCAGCCGTCGGTGAGCAACGCTTCCGCCTCGTCATCGGGCGGTTTCTCGTTGTGGCCTGCTGTGATGGCCGTCTGGGGACCCGGTGGTCTCTGGACTTCACACTCACATCACAGCGTGCAGGTCACCATGGCCCTTACGGGAACGTTGCGGGTCCGAGCCCAAGGGCACGCCGAGGCGTTGACGTGTGACGCGTTGCTGATCCCATCCGACGTCATGCATGAAATCGACGCACGAGGCGCATTCGTCCTGATTGCATACGTGAATCCTGAGAGCGATCTGCCAATTCCAGGCCTTGACGAAACCGGTTCGGGAGTACAGCCGTTCAGCGATGTCGTCGTGGCGCGATGGCGGGAGGCGCTGGGTAGCTGCCAGACACTCAATTCGCAGCGCGTGCATTTGTGGATGACAAGAGAACTGTCGGACGGCTGCCGTTCCCGCCCCATCCACGCGGGCGTCCAACGGGTGCTCGAGCGTCTGCGTGCCGATGACCTAGGTCGGCCGCAAACGTCGCTGACGGCGCTCGCCGCCGTCGCCGGCCTCTCACGATCGCGATTGATGCACGCGTTCACCGAATCGATCGGCACTCCGCTGCGGCCGTACATTCGGTGGCTTCGCGTGCAACGTGCCATCTGCGCTCTGTACTCTGGGCACACGGTGACGGAGGCGGCGCATTTGGCGGGCTTTTCAGACGCCTCGCATTTCGCCCGCTCTCTCCGTCGCACGCTCGGGGCGACTCCTCGTCAGCTGCTGCCGAGAGTCGCCACCCCGAATGATCCGGGGGCGCCGAGGCTCGATGAATCTTGCGGCTGCCTGAGCCAGTTTGTTCAAGACAGCGACGCTCCAACTCGTTACGATCAACGAACTTCGATAGCTCGACGCTGATCAGCCCTCGTCAACGCTGAGAGGCAACCGGCAACGCCAATCGCATCGTCGTCCAAAGCGGCACGACGTGCACGCGGCGGGATGTCGGCGAAGCGCAGCTGGCCGTAGCCGATCGATTCGATAGTGACCTGGGCTGACGTCAGGTTTCACTTGAGAGAGTCGGCGGATTCGCGCGCGACGAAACCGTGGAACACCGGTTGGGTATGGATTTGGGGGGCATTGGGGGTCTCTGCCCAAGTTTCGATTTCGTCGAGCTGCAGCGATTCAAAAGTGGGTCGCGCTCAGATATGTTCCCCGATTGAGGTAACAGCGCGGATGACGCCCTTCGGCAGCGTCTGAGCCTCGTCTTCAACATGGACGGAGCTTAAAAACGCTTGTCGCGTACGTCGGTCTGCCGTCCGGCCTTGGTGCCGATATCAAGAAGAAACTCGTCAACGAGGTCGGCGAGTTCATCCGTCACGCGTACATGATCCACGACACGCGAGTCTTTCTTCGCGAATGGACTGCCGAGGAGAGTAGTGTTGACGGTGAACCCGGTCACCACCGTATGCGCCCTATCTGTAATTTCCTCGTCCCGCCAGGGCTGCCGGTCGAGGCGAAACGCCTGCTCGTCAACCAGGTCAGCTCCGCAATCGCAGAGGCATGCAATCTGCCGCGTGAGCACGTCATGCTCCCAAGCGGAAGGAAGCTCAGTACGAGGTGGGTACTCGGATTCGCCGGTGAATACGCGCTTGACCAAGCTTCCCTCGATGACCTCATGGCGCTTGAGAATCCGACGGTTCTCGAAAGCATGGAGGCAGCTATGCAAACGCAGAACAAGCAGCCCCGGTAAGGTGGCGGACGCGGGGGATCGCGCACTCTGCTGGCGGCGGCCGACAGAGCTCACAGAGGAGGAGCGAGGAGAGAGAGATGTACCTTGTAGTGGGGGCGACCGGCCCAGTCGGTTTAGGCGGCGAGATCTGCCGCCAACTCCGTTCCGCTGGGCAACGCGTACGTGCACTCGTGCGTCCGACGACGAGCGAGGACCGGCTGGCAAATCTGGCACGCATCGGCGTAGAACTCGTCCACGGCGATCTCAGAAATCGGAGTTCGCTAGACGAAGCCTGTCGGGGAATCGACACAGTAATATCGACCGCATCGATGATGGTGTCGAGGCACGAAGGCGACACAGTTGAGAACGTCGATGGCACCGGACAAACCGATCTCGTCGATGCAGCCACGGCCGCCGGCGTTCCCTCGTTCGTGTATGTCTCGTTTTCGAAGCATATCGACCTGGACTTTCCATTTCGAAACGCGAAACGAGCCGTCGAGCAGCGCCTGAGACACAGTCGACTGGCCTACACGATTCTCCGGCCAACGTTTCTGATGGAGGTCTGGCTGAGTCCGATCGCCGGTTTTGATCTCCATAATGCCCGCGCACGGATCTATGGTCGCGGTCGCAACCCAATCAGCTGGATCTCGATGTACGATGTCGCCCGTTTCGCGGTGATCTCCCTGGGCACGTCGCAGGCGCGCAACGCGACCTTCGAGCTGGGCGGTCCGGACGCTATTAGCCCCCTTGATACCGTCGGGATTTTTGAGGAAGTCGGCGGTCGACGATTTCAGCTGGAATTTGTTTCTGAGGAGCAGCTGACAGAACAGCAACAGATTGCGCCGGATTCGTTGCAGCAATCTCTTGCGGGCCTGGGCCGTTGCTACGCTGCCGGGGATGTGATCGACATGACCGCGATCCTGAGGTCATTCCCCATGGCACTGACATCAGTTCGCGATTACGCGCGCCACGTTCTCGAAAATGATCGGACGTTGACCTGACAGGTTCCTGCAAGAGAGCCAGTTCGTGCAAGACGCGAGCGAGTGTCGCTCATTACGATTCTCCGCGGTCGCAGAGAACGACGAGATTCATCGTGATCTTTCAGCGCACGACGCGTTCGGCATTCGAGCGACGATGTTCGTCGAGTGTGCGCGAAACAATGTTCGAACCAGAATGCGCAGGTGGCAACCGCAAGCGGCGCTCACGGTGACACGCTCATCAAGCGGGTTCACGGCTCGTAACGCGTCAGGTCCGGGCAGCTGAGAAGGCGGTGACACGTGGAAGGAGATCGTCGGCCGATCGGATATCTGCTCGAGCGCGTTGACCACTTCAGTGATGCTGCGTTTGATCGAACCCTCGAGGCGAATGAGCTGACGAAGCGACATTGGCAGATCCTGAACACGCTTGCGACGGGACTAGCCACGAATGCAACGGCCACGCAAGCAGTGCGGCCGTTCGTTGAACACGATCTCAGCGCCGTGGACGCCGTGATCGATGCTCTCCGCGCACGCGGTTGGCTGCGCAGCGCTCAGGACGGCAACGTGGAGGTCTCCGAGCTGGGCATTGCCGCGCACGCGAGGGCGAAGCGGGTGTCAGCCATCCGAGAGCGTCCGCAGGTGGCGGCGGAAGGGTGACCCAGCAGTGAGCCAGCAAGACCTCCGCGGGATCGTACATTGAAGACCTCTATCTGCTACAGCGCGCAGCACAGAAGATCAACTCCACACTTGATCCCGACACGCTTCTCGAGCAGATCGTCGCCGATGTGTCGAACACTTTTGGGTATAACCGTGTCGGGGTGCTCCTCAAAGAGCCGAACACCGACGAACTCGTGATTGCCGCAGGCTGGACCGGAGAATTGTGCCTGAAGGGCACTCGCTTCAAGATCGGAGAGGCCGGTATCGGAGCTCATGCAGCCGCGAGCGGCGAGACCTTCTACGGATGTGCGGAACGTCCCGTTCTACATACCTGGTGAGGAGGATACGCGTCCGGAGATCGATATTCCGCTCAAGGTGCGCGGCGAGTTGATCGGCATTTTCAACGTCGAGCACACTGAGGTGGACGCGTTTTCGCCGGAACGGATCCGCCTCCTCGAGGCACTTGCCGGCCACGTCGCCACGGCGATCGCGAACGCGCGGATGTTTCAGCGCGAACGACTCGAAAACGCGCGAATGGCGCGAGAGTTCGAAGAAGCGCGGGCTGTGCAGGGCAGCTTCCTTCCGCCGACTGCGCCCGCGGCTCAGGGTTTCGAGCTTGCAGGCGTCTGCAGGCCCTGCCGCGAAGTCGGCGGCGATTGGTATGACTTCATTCCTCTGGGCGACGCCGGCTCGCCGTCGTGCTCGGCGATGTCTCGGGTAAGGGAATGGGCGCAGCCTTGCTCACGTCGTCGACCCGCAGTGTCTTGAGGCTTCGTGCGGCGCGCGGGCTGTCACCGCGAGCGATTCTGTCAGAGGTCAATAGATTCCTCGTCGAAGACATGCCGGCGAGCAGGTTCGTGACGCTGATATACGGCTTCGTGTCGCCCGCAACTCGACAGTTCACATTTGCAAACGCCGGTCACGTCCCTCCGATTTTTGTCGATTCGGACGGAGCACGCTTTTTGGAAGCAGACGCGGGGAGGCCTCTTGGCCTCATGGAGTCGGAGTTTTCCGATCATGTGATCGAGATGACTCCAGGTAGCCGTGTGTTTTTCTATTCAGACGGCATCACAGAGGCTGTCAACTCGTCGCTTGAACAATACGGAACAGATCGCATTCTCCATCACGTACTCGATCAAACGGCAACAGTTCAGAGCCTCTTGAACGACGTGGACAGGTTCAGCTGGGGAAATCCGGCGTCGGACGATATGACCGTCGTAATGATCGCCAGACAGGCGCGGCGATGAACCATCGGCGGGCAGTCAGGTCGCGTGAACCCACGGTTAGGCACAACAAGATTGCCGCGAGCCCGTGTTTGCGAAGTGTGGCCCCAAACGATCGTCACATGCGGCTAGGGTCGACGCGGACATTGTGTTTTCTTCGATGATGGGAGCAAAGAGCACGCATACACGCAGCTCGCCGACGTCGAATACCGAATTGATTTCGCGGTCGGAGGTCTCTAGCCGTTCGAACAGATGGTCTTCGTGAGTGGCTATTCCATCCTTTGCCGAAGTGGTCATCCACACGCGGATGCGCTCGCAGGACAATGGCGACATGGAGCTGTCCGTTGCGCGCGCGGTCTTCGCCGGAAGTCTGGCCGGGCTTGGAGTCTTGAGCCTCCTCTCTAGAAACTTCGCGCTGTACTGGCAGCTCGTCCCAGCGTGGGTCCCGTGGCGCCAACGCCTCTGTCGGGGCTCGTGTTGCTGATCGGCGGCGCGGGGACATTCTTTAGGCGCTCCGCAGTCGTGTCGGCACCGATCCTGACGATTAATCTCGCGATGTGGCTGGTGCCGTGCAGCTTCCCCCGAGTCGGGACGAATCCGACGGTCGGGGCGCGATTCGGTGAACGCACGTGATTGAAGACGTCGTCGTCGTCGGTGCAGGACCAACGGGCCTGATGCTGACCTGCGAACTGTGTCTGGGTGGCGTTCGCCCGCGACTGCTGGAACGGCTGCCGGGACCGACAGGACTCTCGAAGGCACTTGCGCTCGGTGGACGCGCCGTCGACCTCCTCGATCATCGTGGACTGCTTCAGCGATTCAGAGACTGCGAACCTCGGACGGCCAGATCGTTCGCTCGATTGTTTCATTTTGGCGGCCTGCCGATTGACGTCGAGCGTCTCGAGGGGGAACCAGCGAAGTTTGTCTTCGTCTTGCAAGCCGTCACCGAACGTCTGCTTGCCGAGCGCGTTTCGGAGCTCGGCGTCGAACTGCGTCGAGGTCATGACGTCGTCGGCATTCGAGAGGATGTCGAATTCGTGGAGCTGACAGTGCAGTCAGAGCAAGGCACCCAGACGCTTCGCAGCCGATTTGTCGTGGGGTGTGATGGAGGACGGAGTACGGTGCGTGAACTTGCAGGGATTCCGTTTCCTGGACTGCAGCCAACACGCCTGCTGCGACTGGGCGACGTCAAGTTCGGCGACGCTGTGATGAGGCCGCCTGCATGGCAAGACGGTCGGCCGCTTCCCGGAGATAGATGACGGGTACTTTCGAGTCATCACCAGCGAACCCTTGCCGCCCGATCTTGATCGGGACGCGCCGATGACGCTCGACGAATTGCGACAAAGCGTTCGGCAAACCACTGGAACCGATGTTCCCATCACGGAGGCTCGGTGGCTTTCACGGTTCACAGATTCAAGCCGTCAGGCAGAGCGGTACCGGAAGGGGCGTGTGTTGCTGGCGGGTGACGCAGCGCATATTCAGTTACCTGCCGGTGGACCTGGGCTGAGCGTTGGGCTCAGTGATGCTGTGAACCTGGGTTGGAAACTGGCCGGGGATATCAAGGGCTGGGCGCCGCCCGGCCTGTTGGACACCTATCACACCGAACGCCATGCGGCAGGGAAACGCATGCTGATGCATACGCGCGCCCAGGGCGCGCTGTTGGGTGGCTCCGGCGAGCAAACACCGGCGCTACGAGAGCTGTTTAGCGAGTTGATGCGGGACCCTGCAACGGTTCGTCGACTCGTGGATCTACTGCAGGGAAACGATGTGTGCTACGCGACGGTTGACGACACCGACGCGCATCCGCTCGTGGGAAGGTGGGCGCCAGATTTGACACTGCTGACCGCACAGGGTCGTCACCGCCTCGCCGACTTGATGCACGGCGCGCGCGGAGCACTGCTGGATTTCGACGACGGTGCGCTCTGCGACGAGGCGGTGAGTTGGTCGGATCGCATCGACTTGATTCGCGCGAAATGTGAGTCGGCTCCACCGGCGAAGGGACTGCTCATGCGTCCGGATGGCTACGTAGGCTGGGCAGGCGACAATTCGGCGGCAACGCTGAATCGCGCGCTTCACCGATGGTTCGGTGCTCCGAGTCGTGAATGAAACTGTCACAAAGTTGTACTCCGCAAATATTCAGTCCGGCCAGGCTTGGCCGTTCCAGTCGACGACTTGGCCATTCCTTCTCTCGACAGCAGAGCCGGACCGACATGTGCGAGCTCAGCCGTTAGTTGCACTCTGCGTTGCTCCGACCAAGTTCATTCAGATGCCGCAGCCAGAGGAGGCAGGTCTGCAGACATTTGTGTAACTCTCGCTCGGATTGAGTCTTGCGAGTACACGCTCCCAGACGCTCGATTCGCAGCCTGCGCATTTGTGGATGACAAGAGAACTGTCGAACGGCCGTTCCCGTCCCCGCACGCGAGGATCCAAGGGGTGCTCGAGCATCTGCGTGACGTTCATCTGGATCAGCATCAGACGTCGCTGACCGCACTCGCCGCCGTCGCCGGATTCTCACGGTCGCGATTGATGCGCGCGTTCACCGAATCGCAGACCCGATGAATCTTGCGGCTGCCCAAAGCCAGTTTGTTCAAGACCGCGAAGGTCCAACGCGATTACGATCAACGCACTCTGATGGGGTCGACGCTGATCAGCCGTCAACGTTGATGGGAGGCGACCGGCAACGGCAGTCCCGTCGTCGTCTCGAGCGGCAACGTGCCCGCCGCGGAATTCGGCGAAGCGCACCCGGCCGATAACACTCGATCCGACAGCGACGCCTGGCCTCCCGTCAGTGTTCGCTGAGCGAAGTGACGGGTTCGCGCGTGAAGAAGCGGTTGAACACGCCGGAGAGTCAAACAAGATGTCCTGGTGTGCGCTGACGGTATCGGCAGCATCGAGGCCGTTGGATCTGGGGCTCGGGTCATCGCGACGACGTTGGACGACGACAAGGCGGCGCGACTGCTTGCTCTCTTTCGCGTGACGATTGTCATCGAGGTCAGCCGGCGGCGCCGGTCTATGACATTTGTCATATGAATCGCGTAAGACCGTCATCTGGCAGATTCATTCGCGGCACGCGAGCGCCCGATCGATGCTCAGCGGCCGACCGCGTCGCCCCGTGGGAATCGCTTGTTCTCGCGCTGGCGCGGCTGACATCTCGTGCCACGTCTTTGCCGCTGTCCGCGCGCTTCGTCCCGAACGCGAAGGCTGATCACAGCTCCGCGCTTGCGATCGAGCCTGCGCCAGTCGCCACGAGCGACATCGTCCGCCTGATCGCCGGCGTCCTCATCGCGCTCACGGTCGCGTTGAGCATTATCGACGTCTGGCAGTTGGCGTTCATTGGCTCGGGCGACCTGCGCGCCGCAATGCTTGCCGTCGCCGTAACCATCCCCCTTCACATCCGCCATCTC
>DATFWL010000473.1:0-3334 GCA_035259385.1 Vicinamibacterales bacterium
GTCGACCGGCCGAAGATCACGCATCTCGGCACCGACCCCGAGAGCCGCTCGCCGTGCGGTTGCCGGAAACGGCCATTTCTGATCCTGTTCACGACATTCCTCAACGCCGAGCCGCCGCTCCGATGTGGCGCGTGCTTTGGCCCGATCGCCCTGTACCGGGTGCCCGCGACCAGCGAGGCAGGGAATCACCAGGACGTGTTGTGGTGGGAGGACACGTATCAAGCGATGGATTGGCTCTTCATCGCAACCGGGCCCGGTGAGCGCTTTGCCCACGATCAGCTGTCCCGTTTCGACAGCGAGCTGTCAACAGATGGACGGGAGTTGGCGCGCAAACTCGAGACGAAGGTGCGCGTCCCGGTGTACTACTGCCTCTCGAAGCATTTCGGGCGCAGCGATCGGGCGGAGCGCAAACGCAAGTGCCCGTCTTGTGGCAAGGCCTGGCTGCGCAAGGACCCGCTGCACGGAATCTTCGATTTCCAGTGTCAGCGGTGTCGCCTGCTGTCCAACGTGGCGTTTGATGTGCGGGTTGGAGTGTGAACGCGTCAACGAATTTCGATGATCGTGGTTCTCTTCTTATCTTGGGAGTTCCAGGGAGTTTGGCCGTTTGGAATTGCTTGGGAGTTGGCAGTTGGGGAGTTGGACATTGACGGCATTCACTTCCACGCGAGCGCCGCGAGCGCCGCTCTGGCCTGTGAAACGTAAGGTCCGCCGAGCTCGAGATACTTCTGGAACGCCTCGACGGCGCGCTTGCGGTCGGCGTCGGGGCCGATCCAGGCCTCGCGTGCGCGGTCGTAGCGCTGCTGCTTGACCCAGCGCATCTGCAGCGTGCGCCCGAGATTGAAATAGCCGAGCGACTCATCCGGCGCGACCTTCGTGGCGGCCTCGAAGGAATCGATCGCGGCGTCGATCGCGCCGCGCTTCACCTGGAGCACGCCGATCGCATCGTGGACCTCGGCATCCGACGGCCAGCGGCGTTCCGCGTCGCGCAGCACCTTGATCGCGGCTCCCTCGTCGCGCTGCAGGCCGTAGGCGTCCGCGAGACTGAAATAGATCGGCTCGAATTCCGGCGCGTCGCGAAGGACGCGCTCCCACGAGGCGGCCGCCTCCCTGTAGCGCCGCTGCGCGAACTGCGCGAGCCCGAGCGCATAGTGAACCCACGGCCGCGCCTCGGACGCCTTCGCCGCGTCACTCAGGTGTGTCGCGGCCGTCGCAACGTCGCCTTTCTCGTAGGCCGCCCAGCCGAGTTCGGCCTCTGTATTAGCGGCCGAACTCGTCTCGCCGGAGCTGGCGCTGCTCGTTGCGCCAGCGAAGGCGGGGGACCGCAGAGCCGCCACCATCCTCCCGCCGTCGACGCGCATGCGCACCGCCGCGGTGGACGAGGTGCCGGCTGTGGTCGCGAGCGACACGCTCTCGCCCGGGACTGCGGCATCAGGCAAGGCGATCAAGCCCGGCGAGACGGGTAGTTCGGGCGTGCTGAAGTCCGCCTTCGCCCGCTCGCTTTCGCTTGCGGGCCTCGGCGCGACTCGCGGGGCTGAAGCCCCGCTCGGCGCTGTGGTGCTCGGTTTGAGCAGCGCAGCTGGTTCCAGAGCCAGGTAGCCACGCCGTGCTCTGACCTTCGCACCCGGCCGCGACACGCTGACGTCGATCGACCGGTACTTGCCGTCGAACGTCGTGTTCGCCGGCGTGTAGGAGACGACGTAGTAGGTGCCGGTGTCCTGCTGGATCTCGTCGAGCGCGCGGGCGAAGTTGTTCTCGTTGCGAATCGCGAAGCCGCCCGTGTCGACAGCGAGGCTGTTGATGCCGTCCGCCTGCGTGTCGAACTTCTGCTGCGCGCCGTACGCGCTCGCGACCACGGGCTGATCGATGATGTCGGAGCTGGCCGATCCCTTGTTCAGCCCGCGCGCGTCGATCGTGTAGAAATGCGCGCCAGCGCGCGCCGCCATCCCGATCGCCTGGCGCAGCTCGGCTTCCTTGTCCAGCAGAAAGAAGCCCTCCGACATGAAAACGATGGTCTTCGACCCGGGCAGGCGCGCGAGGCCGTTCGACAGGGCCTCCGCTGATTGGAGCGTCTTCAACGACGCGAGCTGCGTCTGCGAGTTGACGCGGCGCGCCTTTTCGAGAACGAGGGTGTCGACGGGGACGCGCTTGCACTGATCCGGGTCCTCGTTGCACGCGCGGATCGTCGCCGCTGCGAGCGCCTGCCGATCGCCGGTCGCGATCCGCCAGACTTCCTCCTCGTCCTGCAGCCGCGGCCACTCGCGCAGCTCGAGCTGGCGGCTCCGCAGCTCGCCGGGCATCTTCACGGAGGCGGCCGCCACCCTCAGCTCTTCGCGGTCCGACGTCAGGCGGTTGTTTGCCATCTTTCCGTCGAGCACGACGCCGCCGATGTCTCCCTGGTGGAACCGATCGGCAACGAACTTCACGATCGCGTCGCGCGAGCGGTTCAGGCCGCCGGGCGAGAGATGCTCGGTGTCGAAGACGAAGATCCAGATCGAAGGTGGTGGCGCTGAAGGTGCTGCACGTGCTGACGGCGCTGCGGGTGCTGGTGGTGAAGGTGCGGAGGGCGCTGAGGGTGGCCGCGTGGTCACCAGCGCGACCGATTCGATCTTCTGCGGGACGCCGTCCTCTTTGATCACGAAGTCCGCCCGACCAAGGTCCGTCACGAACCGGCCGTCCTCGAGCACGCGCACGTCCACCTGGACGAGCTGCGCGCCCGACCGGAACGTTTGAGGCGGCTGCTGCTGGGCAGGCGGCTGCCGGCTTACGGCTTCCCGCTCCCAGCTTCCGGCTATCAGCTCCCGGCCAACAGCTGACGGCTTCCAGTTGCCGGCTGCCAGCAAGGCGAGCGCTGCAAGAAACCACCGGCGCATCGAGTCTCACCCCGAATCGGTTATCGGATATCGGACATCGGATATCGGATATCGGTTATCGGATATCGGTTATCGGACCTCGGACGTCGGACCTCGGTCACCGCACGTTCCGCCTGAAGGCGGAAGCTACAGGATCGCGCGGGTTCACTTCGTCACCGCGGCAACGCACAGTTCGTACTTGTTCTTCGCCGCCTTCTGCAGGAACACGATCTTCGTTCCGTCGACCGACCACGCGGGCAGCAGCACGTTCTTCGTGCCGTCCACCAGCTGCCTCTTCCCGTCTTTGTCCATGACCGCCAGGCGGCCCGACGAGTTGACGTATGCGATCGACGCGAGGTCCTTCGGCGACCAGCCGAACGTGTAGCCGGGGATGAACTGCATCCCCTCGAAGTATCCGACCGTCTCGCCCATGAGCGTCAGCGTGATCACGTTCACTTTTTGCGCTTCGTACTGGCGCCGCGCCA
>DATFWL010000474.1:0-8329 GCA_035259385.1 Vicinamibacterales bacterium
GAGGACATCGTCGACGACATCGGCCGAGCGCTGGGCGTCCAGTACGATGACAACGAGGAGTTGAAGGCGAGCGACAAGGTCACGCAGCGGGACAAGCACCGATGGGAGCTGGACCCGGCTTCTTCGGAGGATTACAAGGACCGGGACTGAGGGCAGCGGCCGCAATCAAGAACTCGAGAACGACGGTAGCGCACGCCTGCCTGCGCTACCGCTGCCGTGCGCAATTCTGAAGCGCTTTCTCAATTATCGGCCGCCCCGAATCACCGACATCACTTCGCGTACGACTTCATCGACCGATTTTCCGGTCGTATCGACGACGACAGCATCGGCGGCGGCATAAAGCGGAGATGCGGCGCGGGTGGAGTCGATGCGATCCCGCTCCGCAAGAAGCGTCTTCACGTCGGCCACTGCAGCCGGTCCCCCCGTGTGCGCCGGATCGCTCGCCCGGCGGCGAGCGCGCTCCTCCGGCGCTGCATCCAGATACACTTTCACCTCGGCGCTCGGAAAGACGACCGTGCCGATGTCGCGCCCTTCCATCACGATCTCGCCTTCGGATCCCATCTCGCGCAGGCGCGCGACGAGCACGCTGCGGACGCGCGGAAGGCGCGCGACCGACGTGGCGGCACGATCGATCTCAGGGGTCCGGATCGCACGAGTCACATCGTGGCCGTCGATGACCACGCGCGTCTCCGACACGTCGATCGGCGATTCGGCCACCGCCGCGACCGCGGTCTCGTCGTCAAGCGGGACGCCGTCGCGCAGCGCCTTCCAGCCGACGGCGCGGTACATCGCGCCGCTGTCGATGTGTTTGTAGCCGAGCGCGGACGCCACCGCGCGAGCGACCGTGCCCTTCCCGGCACCCGATGGACCGTCGATGGCAATGATCAGAGGTTTCATGGGACCGATGGGCCCGTGGGCTTGGTCGGGAGGGTTCCCACCCGACCCTACCCGGCCCATGGGCCTATCGGTCCCACAAGCCTCCCAAGGGTAACATGCGCGCATGCGCGGTCGCCGTCTTGCCTCGCTGCTGTTCGCGATCGCGGTGGCGATCGGCGCCGGCTTCGTCGCACGGCCGTACATCCGCGGCGCATCGTTCGTCGTGCGCGCGGCCGACATGAACGGCGGCGTGCGACGTGTCGCGGACATCGACACCGCCCGCGTCCAGACGCGCGAGATCGACATTCCGACCCGGCGCGGGCCGCTGCGCGCGCGCGCATACGAGCCGGCGGGTTCGCATCGCCGTGCGGCGTTGCTGACCTCCGGGCTGCACGTGTCGGGGATCGACGAACCGCGACTGGTCCGTCTCGCGCAGCAGATCGCGGCGAGCCACGTGCTGGTCGTCACACCTGACATTCCGGAACTCGCGCGATTCGAGATTGCACCGGCGATCACCGACGCCATCGAAGACGCTGGCCTCTGGCTCGCGACCCAATCGGGCCTCGTGTCCGATCAGAAGGTGGGCCTGATGGGGATCAGCTTCAGCGGCGGCCTCTCGATCATCGCCGCCGGACGGCCGTCGCTGGCGAACCACGTCGCCTACGTCCTTTCCTTCGGCGGGCATGACGATCTGCCGCGGGTGCTGCGGTACTTGTGCACCGGACGCGAGCCGCGGCCGGTGCCGAAGGTGCGCTTTGCGTCGGACGGCCACGCCGACGACACGTTCGTCCTCGCTCCCCACGACTACGGCGTCGCGGTGATCCTGCTTGGCGTTGCCGATCGGGCCGTGCCGCCGGCGCAGGCGGATCGGCTGCGCCGCGGCGTGCGGCAGTATCTCTTTGCGTCCGCGCTCGACGGCGGCGTCGACAAGACGCGCGCGCCCGCGGAGTTCGACGCGCTCCGCAAGTACGCGCGAACGCTGCCTGAGCCGTCGGCGACGCTGATGCGCTACGTCCTCGAACGCGACGTGGTGCATCTGGGCGCGCGACTGCTCCCACTCCTTGGATCCGTATTGCAGGGCGGCGCCGACGCGCTCTCGGTTTCGAAGTCTCCGAAGCCGTCGGCCCCCGTGTTCCTGCTCCACGGACTCGAGGACAACGTCATCCCTGTCGTCGAGTCCGAGTATCTCGCCGAGGACCTTCGCGGTTCCGCGCCCGTGCGCCTGCTGTTGAGCGGCCTGATCTCGCACGCCGAAGCCGACCGCCCGATCCACGCCGGCGACGTGCTCGAGCTCTCCGGGTTCTGGGGCGATCTCCTGTCGCGCTGACGCAGCGAACTTCCCGCGCCTCTCGTATATGATTCCAATCGCATCCGAGAACAACCGCAAGGCGCGGTTCTACCGGCTGACGCCGGCGGTCGAGCTCCACATCGACGACAACATCCGCGCCGGCATGTCGCTCGACGCCGCGCGCCGCGACGCCTGGGCGCGGCCGCGCTGGGACGCGTGCTGACGAGTCTGATCCTCGGTGTGACGCCTCGCGATGCGGCGACGTTCGGCGTCGTGTCGGCTGTCGTTCTCGCGGTCGGGGTCCTCGCGTGTCTGATTCCCGCGTTCCGTGCGACGCGCGTCGATCCGCTGCAGGCGCTGCGCGCGGAGTGAACACGCTCGTGACCCTGCACCTGGAGCGCGGCCCTACATCAGCAAGGGATTGAGATGTAGTCTGTTCCTTCGTGGAACGGCTCCAGAAGATTCTTTCGCAGGCCGGCGTCGCATCGCGGCGCGCCTCTGAGCAGCTGATGCTCGACGGCCGCGTGACCGTCAACGGCGCGGCGGTTCGCGAGCTCGGCACGAAAGCGGACCCGATTCACGACGACATTCGGGTGGATGGCCGCCGCATCAAAGTCGTCGAGCATCACCGCTACCTCCTGCTGAACAAACCGCGCGGCTACGTGACGACGCGATCGGATCCGCAGCGGCGGCCGACAGTGATCGATCTGCTCGGCGGCGTCCGCGAGTACGTGTACCCAGTCGGCCGGCTCGACTTCGAGTCCGAGGGGCTCCTCATCCTGACCAACGACGGCGACCTGGCGGCACGCCTCACGCATCCGAGCCACGGCGTGGCGCGGGTCTACGAGGCGCGGGTGCTGGGGGTGCCCGACGCGCACGATCTCGATCGGCTGTCGCGCGGACTGGTGGTCGACGGCAGGCGGACGCAACCCGCTGACGTCCGGCTGATGCCCGTCCGGCGCGGCGCGGAAGAAGCGATCCTCGTGCTGACGGTCCGCGAAGGACGCAACCGCCAGGTGCGGAAGATGTGCGACGCGATCGGACATCCGGTCAATCACCTGCGCCGCGTCGCGATCGGACCGATTCGCGATGCGAAGCTGAAGCCGGGCGCGTGGCGCGACCTGCGGCCCGACGAGATCGCGCTGCTGAAGAAGGCGGCGGCACAGGACCGTCGCAGAACGCGCATCCCGTGACGACGGCGCCGTCCGATCCGCACGCGGCTCTCCGGGACGACGTCCGCCTGCTCGGGACATTGCTTGGTGACGCGCTGCGTGCGCGCGAAGGTGACGACCGGTTCCGGCAGATCGAGCGCGTACGCGCGCTCGCGAAGGCGGCGCACGAAGGCGACCGCGCCGGCTTCGATCGCCTCGCCGGCCTGCTGCGGGAGCTCCCGCTCGAGGCTGCCGTCCCGATCGCACGGGCGTTCTCGCACTTCCTCGCGCTCGCGAACATCGCCGAACAGCATCATCGCGTCCGCCGCCGCCGCGAGTACGCGCGTGCCGGGCGGACGCCGCAGCCGGGATCGTGCGAAGAAGCCTTTCCGCGGCTGCTGGCGGCGGGCGTCACGCCTCAGGCGCTGGCGGCGGACGTCGGCGCGCTGAGGATCGAGCTGGTGCTCACGGCCCATCCGACCGAGATCGCGCGCCGCACGGTCCTGCAGGCGCAGCACCGCATCGCCGAAACGCTGGCGCTGCGCGACCGCACCGATCTGACGGCTGTCGAGCAGGAGGACGCGATCGATACGCTGCGGCGCGAAATTGCGATCCTCTGGGAGACCGAAGAGGGCCGTGATCGCCCGGTTTCGCCCCTCGACGAAGTGCGCGCCGGCCTGGTCGTGTTCGAGCAGACGCTCTGGGATGCCGTGCCGCGATACCTGCGGTCGCTCGACCGCGCGCTTCGCGCCGCCACCGGCGACGCGCTGCCGCTCGACGCGACGCCGATCCGATTCGGCTCATGGATCGGCGGCGATCGCGACGGCAACCCGAACGTGACGCCGGAGGTGACGCGGCAGGCGACGTGGCTGGCCCGCTGGATGGCCGCGCATTTGTACAAGCGCGACCTCGAAGCCTTGCGCGCCGAATTGTCACTCGCGGACGCGAGCGACGAACTGCGAGCGCGAGCGGCGCACGCGGCCGAACCCTACCGGGCGCTGTTGCGCGGAGTCGTGCTGCGGCTGGAGGCGACGCTCGACTGGGCCACGACGCAGTTGGACCGGCGGCAGGACGGACATGCCGAAATCGATCCCGCCCCCTATCTGGACGTCGCCGAATTCGCCGACCCGCTCAACCTGTGTCACCGCTCGCTCGTCGACACCGGCAACGGGATCATCGCCGCCGGCCGCCTCACCGACATCCTCCGCCGGGTCGCGGTGTTCGGTCTCACGCTCGCGCCGCTCGATCTCCGTCAGGAGTCGTCTCGACACGCGGAGGCGATCGATTGGGTTGCAGGCCGCCGCGGGTTGGGCGCCTACGCAGACGCCGGCGAACCGGCGCGCATCGTGCTGCTGACCTCGCTGCTCCACCAATCGTCGTCTGAGGTCGCGGACGAAGAGCTCGGGGACGCCCCCGATGCGGTCCGTGATGTGTTCGACACGGTTCGAACCGCGGCTGGCCTGCATCCGGATTCGCTGGGCGCGTACGTGGTGACGATGGCGCATCAGGCGTCCGACGTGCTCGCGGTCGAAGCGTTGCAGCAGCTCGCGGGCCATCGTCGGCCGCAACGGGTCGTGCCGCTCTTCGAAACTGCGGACGATCTGCATCGCGCCGGCGCCGTGCTCGACGGCCTGCTGAGGATTCCGTGGTACCGCCAGCGGATTCGCAGCCACAGCGGGCGGCGCCGCGAGGCCGGCGGGCACGTCGAGGTGATGGTCGGCTACTCGGATTCGGCAAAGGACGCCGGACGGTTCGCGGCGGCATGGGCTCTGTATCGCGCACAGGAAGAAATCGTCGCGAGCTGCCGCGCGCACGGCGTCGCCGTGACGCTCTTCCACGGCCGCGGCGGCAGCATCGGACGCGGCGGCGGTCCGACCTATCTCGCGATCCAGTCGCAGCCGCCCGGCTCGGTCGACGGAACGCTGCGCGTCACCGAGCAGGGCGAGATGATCCAGGCGAAGTTCGGCCTCGTCGATATCGCGGTTCGCACGCTCGAGGTCTACACGACCGCGATGCTCGACGCGATGTTGACGCCGGCAGCCGATCCGGATCCGTCGTGGCGTTCCGCAATGGATCGTCTGTTCGACGAGGCGCGGACGGCGTACCGCGCGGTCGTGCACGAGGATCCCCGATTCGTCGACTACTTCCGCACCGCGACACCTGAACCCGAGCTGCGCAGCATCAACATCGGCAGCCGGCCGGCGCGCCGCGTCTCCGGCAGCGACATCGAGAGCCTGCGCGCGATCCCGTGGCAGTTCGCCTGGACGCAGACGCGGCTGCTGCTCGCCTCGTGGCTCGGCACCGAGGCGGCGCTCGAATCGGCGTTGGCGTGCGGCGAACGCGAGCGCCTGCGCTCGATGTACGAGCGGTGGCCGTTCTTCAGGTCAACGCTCGACGTCATTGAAATGGTGCTGGCAAAGTCGGACGGGCGCATTGCCGCCGAATACGATCGTCGGCTCGTCCCGCGCGAGCTGCAGCCGCTCGGGGACGATCTCCGCGCCCGCCTCGCTCGCGCGATCGGCGCGGTACTGAAGGTGACCGGGCACCGCGAGCTGGTCGAGACCAATCGAGTGCTGCGTCGCTCGATCGACACGCGGAATCCGTACGTCGATCCGATCAATCTCGTCCAGATCGAGCTGCTGAACCGGCTGCGTCAGTCGCCCGACTCCCACGAACTGCGCCGCGCGTTCGTGATCACCGTGAACGGGATTGCCGCGGGCATGCGGAACACCGGGTAGAGACTCCTCTGTTGACCTTTGTGTCCTTGTCAATGAACGGGATCGGGTTCGGTCAGCGGCAGGTCTTCCTCCCTCGGCGTCTGCTCGACGAGGATCGGGGCGTCGAGGCCCAGGGCCTCCGCCATGTCCTCCACCTTTGGCAGGTCGGTCAGATCGTTCAAGCCGAACCGGATCAGGAACTCCTTCGTGGTGGCGTACAGGAACGGGCGGCCGACGACCTGCTTGCGGCCGACGATCTTGATCAGGTGACGCTCGAGCAGCGTGTTGAGGACACCTGACGTGTTGACGCCGCGGACGTCGGTGATCTCGGCGGCGGTGATCGGCTGTCGGTACGCGATGACGGCGAGCGTCTCGAGGGCCTGCACGGTGAGCTTCTGCGTCGTCCGCTCGTGAAAGAGGCGCCGCACCCATTCGTGGAGATCCGGCCGCGTGACGATCTGATAGCCGCCGGCCACTTCCACGAGTTGCAGCCCGCCGGGCCGGTCATAGTCCTGCTTCAACGCGGCGAGCGCCGCCTCCACGTCCTCCTTCGGTTCGGTGTCGAGCAGGTTGAACATCGCCTTCGGGGTCAGCGGCTCGGGCGACGCGAAGATCAGCGCTTCGAGGATCGCCTTCAGCTCGGCCGTCGCGCGCGGCTGCAGGTCGGCAGCATCCTTCCCTTCCAGCCCTTCGGCCCTCGCTTCCGGCCCTTCCGCCTTTCCTTCCAGCCCTTCGGCCGTTCCTTCCAGCCTTTCGGCCTTCCCTTCCTGCCCTTGTGCCATCTGCCTTCCTGCCTTGTGAGCGCCATCCCCCCGTCAGCGTCCCTCCGGGTCGCCGATCGGATGCGGTGCATCGGCGGGCCGCGGCCGCTTGTAGACGCGTATCGGTCCGAAGCTGCCCGACTGGAACACGCGCACCAGCTTCAACCGAATCATCTCGAGCAATGCGAGGAACGTGACGATCAGCCCGCGGCGGTCGTCGATGTCTGTGAACAACTGGTCGAAGCCGCACGCCTCGGTCTCTGACAGCCGCGCCAGCAGTTGCTCGATTCTGACCTCGACCGGAATCTCCTCTGGCGGCAGCAGTACCTTCGGCCGCTGCTTGAAGCGCAGCAGCACCGACTGAAATGCCGTCATCAGGCTGAAGAGATCGACCTCGAGCTCCGGCTCGTAGTCGTCGCCGGCAATCGCGGCGACGCGTTCGTCCGGACGCTGCCACTGTGCCGCACGCAGCTGTTCGCGCTCGTGCAACAGGCCCGCCGCGGCCTTGAACTTCTGATGCTCGAGCAGCCGCCGCACGAGCGCGTCGCGCGGATCCTCCTCGGGCTCGCCTTCCACGCCGGCCGCCGTCTCAGGCCGTGGCAGCAGCATCTTCGACTTGATGTGAATCAGCGTCGCCGCCATCACGAGAAACTCGCCGGCGACGTCGAGATCCAGCTCCTGCATGAGCGCGATCGCCTCGAGGTACTGCGCGGTGATGAGCGCGATCGGGATGTCGTGGATGTCGATCTCGTTCTTCTTGATCAGGTGCAGCAGCAGATCGAGCGGCCCCTCGAAGTTCGACAGCCTGACGGGAAATGCCTCGCGCGCCGACTCGAAATCGAAATGCGCGTCCGTCATCGGTACGAGATCTTCATCGCATCGCGGACGCGCTCCATCGTGCCGGCGGCGACGGTGCGCGCGCGCTTCGATCCCTCGAACAGGATCTCTTTCAGCCGCTGCGGCTGCGCCAGCAGCGCCGCGCGGCGCTCACGAATCGGCTCGAGACAGGCGTTCAGCGCGTTGGCGAGTTTGGTCTTGACTTCGACGTCGCCGACCTTGCCGGCGCGGTAGCGTGCCTTCAGGTCGTCGACCTCGGCCGTATTCGGATTGAAGGCGTCGTGATACGTGAACACCGGATTCCCTTCCACCGTGCCGGGAATATCGGCGCGAATGCGCTGGGGATCGGTGTACATCTGGCGGACCTTTCTCGTCACTTCCCCGGGTGTGTCCGACAGGTGAATGGTGTTGCCGACACTCTTGCTCATCTTTTTGTCGCCGTCGAGTCCGGGCAGCCGGCGGGTCGACACGCTCGTCAACAGCGGCTCGGGCTCGACGAGCACTTCGCCGAAGAAGTTGTTGAAACGCCGGACGACTTCGCGCGCCAGCTCGAGGTGTGCCACCTGGTCCTCGCCGACCGGCACATAGCGCGCGTCGTACATGGTGACGTCCGCCGTCTGCAGCACCGGGTAGCCGAGAAATCCGATCGACGACAGATCCTTGTCCTTGAGGTTCTCCTGCTGTTCCTTGTAGGTGGGC
>DATFWL010000475.1:0-10574 GCA_035259385.1 Vicinamibacterales bacterium
TCTCCTTCGCGAGCGGGCGACGACTGCGCTTCGAGCGGGCGTCCGTCTGCGCGACCCGCAGACCACTCGGATCCGGGGCGACCTCGTGTGCGGCACCGGCGTCGAGATCGACGTCAACGTCGTCATCGAGGGCAGCGTCACGCTGGAGGATGGCGTCCGGATCGGCGCGCATTCGATCGTGAGGAACGCCCGGATCGGAAAGCACACACGCATCGAGCCCTTTTCCCTCGTCGAGTCGTCAAGCGTGGGGGAGTCGTCGGTCGTCGGCCCTTACGCCCGCATCCGGCCGGGAAGTACGGTTGGCGATCGCGTGCAAATCGGGAACTACGTCGAGATCAAAAGCTCGCGGATCGGCGCCGGCTCCCGCATCAATCACCATTCGTTCATCGGAGACGCCGATGTGGCGGACCGCGTCACGATTGGCGCCGGGACGATCACGTGCAATCACGACGGCGTCGGGAACGTTCAGACGGTGATCGAGCCCGACGCGTACATCGGATCGGGCTGCAACCTGGTCGCGCCCGTGCGAATCGGCGAAGGCGCGACCGTCGGCGCCGGATCGACGATCACCCGTGACGTGCCCGCCGCGAAACTCACGCTCGCGCGATCGCAGCAGACGACGATCGAGAACTGGCAGGGGCCCCGGAGCCGGCGCGAGCCCCGGACATGACGTCGAGACGTCTGGCGGTGTGGGGGTTGGGCCGGCATGCCCTCGGCAAGGTGCTGCCGGCCATCGCGGACGCGGGAGGCCTGGAGCTCCACGGCGTCTGCTCCCGGGACGCCCAGCGTGTGGCCGAATGCGCCGAGCGGTGGCGGTGCAGAGGCTGGACCGATCCCGCGTCGATGCTCCGCGATGACGCGATCGACGTCGTGTACGTCGCAACGCCCATCGCACTGCACGGCGAGCACGGGAGGCGGGTGCTCGAGGCCGGGAAGCACTTGTGGTGCGACAAGCCGCTCGCCGCCAGCCGCGACGCGGTCCTTCTGCTGCTGGAGCGATCGGCACGACTCGGGCTCGCAGTGTGCGAAGGGCACATGTACCTGCATCACCCCCAGTTCCAGCAGGTCCGTCGCTACATCACGGAGGGCCGCCTGGGCCGCGTGACGTCGATCGAATGCCGATTCGGCATTCCGCGCCTCGAGCAGCCCGGGTTCCGCTCGGATCCCTCGCTGGGCGGTGGCGCGCTGTTCGACGTCGGCTGCTACCCGATTTCTGCCGTGCACGCCCTGTTTCCCGAGTCGGCCGCATCTGTCGTCTACTCGAGCGTCGAGTCTCGCGATGGCTGGCCGCTCGACACAGATGGCCACGCGCTGCTCCAGCTCTCGAACGACGCCGTCGCGCATCTGGAGTGGCGGATCAACGGGTCCTATCGCAACGAGATCGACGTCTGGGGAGACCGGGGCTCCGTCTTCACCGACAAGATCTTTTCGAAGCCCGCCGACTACGTCCCGTTCTTCCGGGTGCGCGACGCGCGGGGCTCGGAGACGATCGAACCCGGCCAGGCGGCCGATCACTTCGTTCTCATGCTTCGGAATTTCAGCAAGATGATAGATGATAAGGACGCGCTCGAATCGGAGCACCGCCGCATCGCGCGCAGCGCCGACGTCATGGATCGCATCTGGTCCGCCAGGCAGCCGCAGCGCGGGCAAGAGGTCTGAGATGCAGAACTGGAAAAACGTCAAGCTGGACGACGAGAGCATGTGGCCCGAGCGTGGACTCGTGGAGCTTCCGGCGCCGCATGCCGACGAGCGCGGCGCGATCCAGCCGCTCGTGAACTTCCCGATGAAGAATATCTCGCTGATCTCGTCGCGAAGGGGAACGGTGAGGTCCAACCACTACCATCTGACCGACTGGCACTACATGTACGTCCTGTCGGGATCGTTCGATTACTACTATCGACCGACGGGAAGCTCCGACCCGCCGGAGATGATCACGGTGAAGACCGGCGAGATGGTGTTCACGCCGCCGATGGAGGATCACGCCACGGTATTTCGCGAGGATACGCAGCTCCTGGTCGTCAGCCGGAACCCGCGCGACCAGGAGGCGTACGAGGAAGACGTCCGCAGGGTCACGCTGGTCGATCCCGCGAGCATCGCGTAGCGTGGCGGACTGTTATTTACGCGCGAGATGCCGCATGTGCGACGGCGCCGCCCTCGAGAAAGTGATGACGCTGTCGCCGACGCCTCCCGGCAACAACTTTCTCAGGCCCGACGAGCTTTCACTGCTGGAACCCGTGTATCCACTCGATCTGTACCTGTGCCGCACGTGCTGCCACGTTCAGCTGGGGCACGTCGTCGATCCCAGGATTCTGTACCAGCGATCCTACAATTACGTGTCGGGCACGTCGTCGAAATTCGTCGAGCACCTCGAGCAGTACGCCTCCACCGTCGTCAGCCGCTTCGGCTTGAAGCGCGGCGATCTCGTCGTCGACATCGGGTCGAACGACGGCACGGGTCTGCGATGCTTCCAGCGGGCTGGCATGAACGTGCTGGGCGTGGACCCGGCTCCCGAGATCGCCGCGCGCGCGACGCAGTCGGGCATTCCGACCTTGTGCGAGTTCTTCTCGCACGACCTCGCCGTCCGGCTGCGCGGCCAATACGGCCCGGCGGCGTTCATCACCTCGCACAACGCCTGCGCTCACATCGATCGGCTCGACGACGTGTTTCGCGGCGTCGAGCACTGGCTGGCGGACGAGGGCGTGTTCGGCGTGGAGGTGGGATACTTTCTCGACGTCTACCAGAACACCTGGTTCGACACGATCTACCACGAGCACCTCGACTATCACACGGTGGGCCCGTTCCGCTCGCTGCTTGCTCGCGTCGGGATGGAGGCGATTGGCGTCGAGCGCGTCGCTCCGCAGGGCGGGTCTCTGCGGCTGTTCGTGCAGCGGGTCGCGGCTCGACGCGAGGCCGATCAGTCGGTCGCCACGCTGACGGAGCTCGAACGGCAAGCGGGACTGTGCTCACCTGAAGCGTTCGCCGAATTCGGGCGCCGGATAAGCGACGTCGGCGCCGACCTCCGCTCGCTGCTCGCGACGCTCAAATCTCAGGGCAAGTCCATCGCCGGGTACGGCGCGCCGACGAAGTCCACGACGCTCCTGAACCACTTCAGGATTGGCAGGGAACAGCTGGATTTTCTCGTCGACGACAATCCGCTCAAGTACGGCCTGTTTTCACCGGTGACGCACATCCCGGTCTTTCCTCCATCCGAGCTGTATCGGCGGCGACCGGATTACGTGGTGATTCTGGCCTGGAATTTCGCGACGCCGATCATGGCGGCTCATCAACCGTTCGTTTCGGAGGGAGGGCGGTTCATCGTCCCGATGCCGACCGTCCGCATCGTCGAATGACAAAGCGCGTACTCGTGATCGCGCCGCACCCGGATGACGAGACCCTCGGCGCGGGAGGAACGATCGCCAAGTGTTCGTCGCGCGGGGATGACGTCGCCGTGCTCATCGTCTCGGGACACCTTCCGCCGCTGTATCCCCGGGAGCACTACGACACCACCGTCGCCGAAGCGAAGGGCGCGTTCGAGATCCTCGGCGTGTCGAGGTCGTGGTTCCTCGAAGTGCCCGCGACCATGATCGGCGACCAGCCGATCAGCGTCCTCAATCGGAAGATTGGGGAAGTGGTCGCGGAGCTCGAGCCGCAGATCGTCCTCTGCCCGTACTGGGACCGCCACATCGACCACCGACTCGTGTTCGACAGCGTGATGGTGACCACGCGTCCGGTCGGACCCGGGCGCCGCATCGAGATCGTGGCGGCCTACGAAACGCTTTCCGAGACGCACTGGAACGCCCCGCAGGTCGAGCCGAATTTCGTGCCGAACTGGGTGGTCGACATCAGCGCGGAGCTGCCGCGGAAGCTCGAGGCCGCGAAGTGCTACCGGTCGCAGATCCCCCCGTTCCCGGGCGCGCGATCGATCGAGGCGATCGACGCCCTGGCGCGGTTTCGAGGCACGCAGGCCGGGTTCGCCGCCGGCGAGGGGTTCCACGTCATCCGGATGATCAGCTGATCCGCACTATTTTCTGCAGCGCGCGCTGGCGTGGCGCGTTGACACCCTTCGGAGCCTCTGGTACGATCCGCGCACCCGGAGATGGGCCCGCCGACAGTCGGCCTCGCGCGACTTCGATCGCGACGGGACGCCCGATCTAGTGTCTACTGACCGGAGGCGCACGGGGGGATCTTCGTCTTCCTGTCTCGCGACGCGTCACATCCGTTCGTCTGGTCGCGTTCCATCGTTCGAGCTGGTCGGCGTTTTGCGCGGATCCGGTCGTCAGTCCGATCGTCGGTGCGGCTCTGCGCGCCGCCAGCGGCCGCGGCCTGGCGGAGACACAGGCAGGCATACAGCGTGAATATTCTCGGCATTTATGACGGGCATCTGAGCACCGCCGCGTTGATGGTGGACGGCCGTCTGACCGCGATGATCAGTGAGGAGCGGCTGACGCGCCAGAAGAACCAGGGTGGGCCGCCAGGGCGCAGCATCGGCTGGGTCCTCGAGCGCGCCGGCATCCGCGGCGAAGACATCGACGCCGTCGCGCTCGCGATGATCACCGAACCGCTGACGCACTGGGGAGAGGATCTCGCTCAGATGCGTCGAAGGATCTTTCGCGCCGCGAACGCCCTGCTGCCCGGGATGCTCGTCGGCAGCCGTCTGCTGCTCAAGCCTTACGTCTTCATCTACAAGCACAAGCGGGACTGGAAGGGCCTGAACGCGGCGTTGGCGTCCCACGGCGTCTCGCCGGCCCTGTACAAGACGAATCGCGTCGAGCATCACCTGGCGCACGCGGCCGGGGCCTACTTCTTTGCGCCCTTCCGCGAACACGACAAGCCGATGCTGATCGTGACCGCGGACAACTCCGGCGACGGGGTCTCGGCGACGGTCAGTATCGCGCATCGAGGTGAAATCCGGCGCATCCACTGGATCGTGAGCTTTCACTCGATAGGCGAGCTCTACATCCGCGTCACGGAACTGCTCGGCATGCGCGCGCTCGAAGACGAGTTCAAGGTGATGGGACTGGCGCCCTACGCGCCACCCGCGCTGGCCGACCGCGCCTACGGGATCTTCAATCGGTTCCTGCGATCTCGCGCCGGCGGCCTCACGTTTCGCAACGTCTCCGGGAAATGGGGTCCGGCGCTGCGCGAGGCCCTTCGCAAGGAGCTCGAGGGCATCCGGTTCGACGCGATCGCCGCCGGCATCCAGCGGCTGGTCGAGGAGGTCGTCGGAGATTTCGTGCTCGCGTGGGTGCGGAAGACGGGCATTGCCGACGTGGCGGTCGGGGGCGGCGTGTTCATGAACGTCAAGCTGAACATGCTTCTGAGCCGGAGCCCGGAGATCAATCGCGCCTTCTTCATGCCGTCGGCGGGTGACGAGAGCCTCGCGGCGGGCGCGGCGGCACTCGTCTACGCACAGCGCCGTCTCGCGGAAGGTCGCGCGATCGACATCGACGCCTTGACCCATCTGTTCTGGGGACCGGACTACACCGACGCCGAGATTCGCGCCGCCCTGGCCCCGTTGGCCGATCGGCTCACGTGGAGCGAGCACGAGGACATCGAGAGCTATGTCGCCCAGCGGCTCGCCGCCGGAGAGATCGTGGGCCGGTTCGCAGGACGGATGGAGTGGGGCGCGCGCTCGCTGGGCAACCGCGGGATTCTCGCGGATCCCCGCCACTTGTGGAACGTGCGCCGGATCAATCTCGCGATCAAGAAGCGCGATTTCTGGATGCCATTCGCCCCGTCACTTTTGGAGGAGTGCAGCGCCGAGTACCTGGACAATCCGCGCGCGCTGGATGCGCCCTTCATGATCAACGCCTTTCCGTCCACCGAGCGTGCCCAGCGCGACCTGCCGTGCGGCCTCCATCAATTCGATCTCACGTGCCGCCCGCAGATCGTCAGGCGCTGCGACAACCCTCGCTATCACCGGCTGTTGCACGAATTCCACCGGCTCACCGGCGTCGGCGGCGTGTTGAATACCAGCTTCAATCTTCACGGTGAGCCGATCGTGTGCAGTCCCGCTGACGCGATTCGGACGCTCCTCGCGTCGGATCTCGACGGCCTCGCCCTCGAGCGTTTCTATGTGCGCAAGCGGCGGCCTGAGGGTGATGCATGACACCCACCGACGCCGCGAGGCAGACGGCTGACCTGTATGCCGAGCTCCACACATACGCGGACGACTCGTTTGCGCGGGACTATTTCGTGCCCGGCTTCCGCCGTCATCTGGCAGCCCTCGGGCTCGATCCGGACACCGCGCTGCGCGGCAGCGTCTTCCTCGACGCCGGCTGCGGCGGGTACGCCGGAGGCCTGGCGATCGCGGCGGCGTCGGGCGCCCGGCGCGCGGCGGCCGTGGATCTTTCGTTCCAGAACGCACAATCCGCGCATCGTCGGTATGCCGGTGCGCAGGTCGCTCAGGCTGACCTCCTGTGGCTCCCGTACGCGTCCGGAGCATTCGACTTCGTGTATTGCAATGGCGTGCTGCACCACACGGTGGATCCCGAAGGAGCCTTTCGGGAGCTCGTCCGCGTGCTCGCGCCGGGTGGCCGCATCTACATCGGCGTTTACGGGCGTGGCGGCATCTTCAACGAAGTGGTCGTCCCGGTGGCCATTCTGCTCGGACGCCTCATCCGCCGCCAGACAATGGCGCGCGTGCTGAGGTACGTTCCGGTCCTCCTCAGACCGTCATCGTCCCTGTTGGACCTGATGTACGCACCGATCCAGCATCGCTACTGGCCGGAAGACATCAAGGCCTGGTTCCGGCGCGCCGGTCAGACGCCCACGTTTCTCAGGCACTACTATCAGGACGACGGCTTCTGGAGCCGTCTCGTGTTCGGCGAAGGGACGATGATGTTCTTCACTTCAGGGACGAACCCCGCAGCGTGACGGGACCGACGCTCACCGGCACGACGCGTGATCGCCTGACGGCGATCGGCCTGTTCGTCGCGCTGATGATCGTCTACAACGCGAACGGCCGCGAGATCGGCAGCTACGACACCCAGCCGACGAAGTTCGCCGCTCGCGAGCTGCTGCTCCGGGGCACGCTGAAGCTGAATCACGTCGTGGGCGAGACGCCGGCCTACGCGGAACGCGGCGGGTTCATCCTCGCGGCGGACGGGAGCTACCGCTCGGTGTACTCACCGGTCTCGTCCGTGGCCGCCGCGGTGATCGTGTGGCCGCTGTGGCGGGCCGGGATGATCGACATTCAGGCGCCGCTCGCGCCGGCGCTGATCGCCAAGCTGGCGGCCTCGGTGTTGATCTCCGGGGCCGTCATCCTGGCCTTCTTCACGGCGCGCCAGCGACTGTCGCTGGGACGCGCCCTGCTCCTCGCGATCGGGCTCGGTCTTGGAACCGGATTCTGGAGCACATCCAGCCAGACGCTATGGCAGACGGCGACGACAGCGCTTGGTTTGGCGGTCGCCGTGCTGGCATTCGCGCCGCCGCGTCCCCGCATTCCCGCTGTGCAGGCCGTCGCCGTCGGGATCGGGCTGGGGCTGGCGGGGGCGGCCCGGCCGCAGGTCGCACCGATCGTGGCCCTGCTGCTCGCAGGCACGTGCGTCCGCAGCACGCGGGGCGGCGCTATCGCCGCCGTCTCGCTCGTCGCGCTTGCAGGTGCCGTCCTGTGTTCCCTGAACGTCCGGTGGTTTGGACATCCGCTTGGCGCGCTCGCCCTGGTGCAGGATGTCAACTCGCAGGTCCACGGGACCGGCGCCACCTTCGGGATTCATCCGGAGGCGTTCCTGGGCCTGCTCGTGTCACCGAGTCGCGGACTCCTAGTCTTCAGCCCGATCGTGCTGGTGGCTGCCGCGGGCGTTCGTCAAGCCATCACCGACGGATGGCGATCGCCGCTCGGCTGGTGCATTCTGGCGCTGGCGGCGCAGTACGCCGTGTACGGAAGCTTCGCGGTGTGGTGGGGCGGACACACCTACGGTCCGCGATACCTGCTGGACATCCTGCCGGTGGCGGTCCCGGTTGCCGCCGCCGGCATGGCGCGACCGCAGACAGGACGAGCCGCAAAGGCCGCAGCCGCGGCTGCGCTGACGTGGTCCATGGTGGTCGCCGCCACGGGCGCATTCTGTTATCCGCACGACGAATGGAACGTCGATCCGTCGGACATCGATCGGAGTCACGCTCGGCTCTGGTCCGTGTCCGACAATCAGATCGTCCGGTGCTGGCGGCGGGGTCTCAGCCCGCAGAATTTTGCGCTGTTCGATCGCGCAGCCATCCGCAGGAATCCTGGTTGAGTGGCACTAATCCTTTCCACATCCAGACGATTGCTTCAGCCACTGCAGCGCCGCTGAGAGCGTGGTGTCGTCGGTCCCGGCGGCGTCCACCGGCTCGTCTGGCGCAATCTTGTCGCCATACCGCCGTCCCGTGCGGTCCGCATCGACAGCCGTCGTCAAGAGAATCATGGCGCCGTCCGGAAGGGGAAACGTCCCGTTTGCGGTCGACAGGCCGGCTGTCGGTTGTCCAAACGAACGGGTGCGTGGCCGTCCGCGAAACGCGATCGCGACGGCTTCGCCGGAACTGGCCGTCCGCGGGCCCGTGAGAACTGCGACCCAGGAGGACTCGAGAACGGCGAGGGCCGGCGGCGGCTCGATGTCCACACCCTGGCCGGCGATCCAGGGAGCGCTGGATCCCTCCGCACTCTCGAACGTGCCAAGCCCCACAGTGCCCAGAAACGGCTTCAGGCCAGCGAGCATGGGCCACATGTTGCCGCCCGTGTCTTTGCGCAGGTCCACCACCCACCCGCACGAAACCGACGCGATGGTGCCCCCGAGCGCTTCATGCATTCGCGTGGCATACGCGCGCATCGCGCCCGGTTCGGCGCCGGAGTATCCCGGCACGCTGACATAGCCGGCGCGCTCGGGCAACGCCCGCACCTCCGGGCCCGGATTCTGTGCGCCTCCGGTCCGGAACTGGCTGGTCTGCGCTGGCGGCATCAGAAAGCTGTGATGGTCGCCCAGCTGAGCCAGCAGATATCTGATCGCGGGATAGACGTCCGCGCTCTTTTCGGCACCGGCGGCAAGCGCCCGGACCTTCGGTTCGACGACGTCCCAGGGCACGTCGTTGCGGCGAAGCGAGTGCTTTTTCGTGATCGACAGCGCTGCATCGAGAACGTCCTTCGCGGGCGCCGCGAGCGGTGCGCTTGCGGCAACCGGCGCGCTCACCTCGAGGCGCAGCCGGCGCACCGAGACGGCGCCGCCTCCCCGCAGGAGCACGCCGAAGACGACGACAGTGGCCTCGAGCGGAACCGGCAGCGAAATGGAACGCGCGGTCCACTCGGCGTCGCCGCGTACGGCCTGGTCGGTCCCGTTGTCGAGCAGCAGGGCAGTGGCGTCTTGATCGATGCGCAGCCAGAGCGAGGCTCCGTCGGCCGCGCCGCGGGTCTGCAGCTCACCAGAGATGGTGACCCGTCTTCCGCGAAAGGAATCCGCCGTGAGCCGGGACGATACCGGGCCAAAGGCGCCCGACGCGTCGGCTGCGGATCGTAACGAGATGGTGGCGCCGTTCTGGTCCGTCGCGCGGCCATCCGCCTGCAGCACGTATGCGGCTGGCCTGGGTCCGTCGAGCGTCCACTCGCTCGCGTGTAAGAGCGGCGGCGGACTCTGAGGATCAGATAACGAGAGCAATGCGAGCAGGAGGCTCGATGCGATCCGGATCATGGGACCCCCTTTCCGAGCGCCGCTCTCATGCGAGCGTCCGGCGCAAGTCCGCCCCGCCACGTCGACTGGACGGGGCCGGTGCGGAGCATGTCACCATGGTCGCGCAGCAGCGCCTCCAGCGTGGACGCATCGTCCTCGACGACAGCCTGCTCGGCACGCTGCCAGATGTCGCTCGACGGCGGCTGTCCCATCATCGACTCGATGCGTTCACGCGTTTCTTGGCGTGTTTCCTGGACTGCTCGAGATTCGAGTGGGCGAATCTGCTTTCATCGCGCGCCTGGAGTCTGCCCCTGAATCAGGCTAAACGAAGGTTCGTGGCTTCCGTGATCGTGTGGGCGGGCACGACCCTTTCCGCGGACTGATGCGGCCCATTGCGCTGCGCCGATTATACGCGCGTTCGCGCCCTCTATCGAACGATACCGGCGATAGCGTTACACCGCATCGATGATATTTCGTGAGCGCTTGCTCGCGGCGTGTCTTGCGGCATTCGCGACGGTCACGTCCGATCGAGACGATGCGCATTCCTGCCGTCGTGCTCTCGCGGATTCAGATCTCGTATCCCCGATTGCGGAGTCGTCACGAGTGAGGGGGGAGTGAGCGTGCGCGTCGGGGTGCGCCCCGATGGCGGTGTTGTGGAGACTACTCTTCTGCATGGCGTTCCTCTGTTGAACGACGTCGCCGTTGATGCCGCATCACGTGCCATATTCGAATGCCATGACTGCTCGCAGTCTTCGACGTCGCACGTGATCACGTTCATCTTCTCGTTCGACGGCTTCGACGGAGCGGGCAACCTGCTCGTAACTGCGTGGAAACAGACTGGTGATGCGAGCTCGGAAGTGAGCGTTTTCGGCCGCCTCCCCATAATCGACGTCGGTTCACCGCGGAAGGCATTTCATGTCCGCGCGGCACGGTGCCTCT
>DATFWL010000476.1:0-8208 GCA_035259385.1 Vicinamibacterales bacterium
TGGACGGCTGGTTCCGGACCGGCGATCGCGGCTATCTCGACCCTGACGGCTACCTGCATCTGGTGGCGCGCATCAAGGAGCTGATCAACCGCGGCGGCGAGAAGATTTCCCCGCGCGAGATCGACGAGGTGCTGCTCGCCCATCCCGCTGTCGCGGAGGCCGTCTCGTTCGGCGTGCCGCACGGCACCTGGGGCGAGGAAGTGGAAGCGGCCGTCGTGCTGCGCGAAGGCGCGAGCGCCAGCGAGGCCGAGCTGATTGCGTACTGCAAGGAGCGCTTCGCCGACTACAAGCGGCCGAAGCGGATCCACGTCGCGCGGGCGATCCCGCGGACCGCGACCGGCAAGGTTCAACGCGGCGTCGTCGCCAAAACCTATAAGTCGACCGTGTCGTGAGAATCGCGATTGCGGGCGCGGGCGCGATCGGCGGCTACATCGGCGCAAAGCTCGCCAAAGCGGGCGCGGACGTCGTACTGTTCGCGCGCGGGCCGCATCTCCAGGCGATGCAGGAGCGCGGCCTGCGCGTCGAGAGCGCGGACGGCGCCTTCGAGGTGAAGCCGCGGGCCACCGGCGTCCTGGACGACCTGCGCGGCGCCGACGTGGTCGTGCTCGGCGTCAAGGCGCACGGGCTCACGACGCTCGCGCCGCAACTCCGGCCGCTGTTCGGGCCGGACACGGTCGTGGTCAGCACGCAGAACGGGATCCCATGGTGGTACTTTCAGAACTGTCCCGGCGCGTTGAACGGCCTGCACCTCGAGCGGGTCGATCCGGGCGGCGTGATCGCGCAGGCCATCGAACCCGAGCGCGTGATCGGATCGCTGGCCTACTTCTCGACCGACATCGCGGCCCCGGGCGTGATTCACCACACGGAGGGGAACCGGCTGAGTCTCGGCGAGCCGAACGGCGCGCGGACCGATCGCATCAAGCTGCTGGCCGAGGCGCTGATTGCCGCCGGCCTGCGCGCGCCGGTGACGACCAGGTTCCGCCACGAGATCTGGGTGAAGCTGCTCGGCAACGTCGCCTTCAACCCCATCAGCGCGCTGACCGGCGCCACGCTCGAGGAGCTGGTCCGGCACACCGACACCTCGGCGGTGATCCGGCAGATCATGGCCGAAACCGGGGCGGTGGCGGCGAAGCTCGATATCGGGCTGCCGATCTCGATCGACCAGCGGATGGCCGGCGCAGAGAAAGTTGGTGCGCACAAGACTTCGATGTTGCAGGATCTCGAAGCCGGGCGGCCGCTCGAGCTCGAGCCGATTGTGGGCGCGACGGTGGAGCTCGGCGAGCGGCTCGGCGTGCCGATGCCGGTGACGCGGGCTGTCTACGCGTGCGCGCGGATGCTGGATCAGAGGCGGAGAGCGCGAAATTAAGAATTAAGACGTAAGAATTAGGAATTCGTCGTCACGCTGCGATCCGGATGCCGGGAACATGTGCACGAATTCTTGATTCTTAGAGCAGGTTGCAAAATTAGCTCGCTCGCGGGTGGCCGCGAACGGGCGCCCCGCCGGGCGCGGAGCCGTGGGCCGTGACCAGTGCTTTTCTGGCGAGCACCCGGTGGGGCTGTTCGCGGACAGGACCCGCCTCGAGCTAGTTTTGCAACGCACTGTTAATTTCAAATTCTCGATTGCACGCGTTCACCAGGCGAGGATCACCGATATGGCGACATCTGAAGCACTGCCCGCAGCACCCGTGAATCGAGTCGTTCAATTAGTGGCCGGCATCATCTGCATGGTGATGATTGCCAACCTTCAGTACGGCTGGACCTATTTCGTCGATCCGATCAACGCGAAGTTCCACTGGGGGCGGCCGGCGATTCAGGTGGCGTTCACGATCTTCGTCGCCACCGAGACCTGGCTGGTGCCGGTCGAAGGGTGGTTCGTCGACCGGTTCGGCCCGCGCATCGTCGTCATGCTCGGCGGCATCGTGGTCGCGCTGGCGTGGACGCTCAACTCGTTCGCGACCTCGCTGCCGATGCTCTATGTCGCCGCAACGCTGTCGGGCATCGGTGCCGGCGCCGTGTACGGCACCTGCGTCGGCAACGCGCTGAAGTGGTTCGCGGATCGCCGTGGTCTCGCCGCCGGGCTGACGGCAGCCGGCTTCGGTGCGGGCGCCGCCGCGACAGTGGTGCCGATCATCTCGGTGATCTCGAACTACGGCTACGAGCGCGCGTTCCTGTGGTTCGGCCTCGTTCAGGGGCTCGTGATCCTGGTGCTGTCGCAGGTGTTGAAGGCACCGCGGCCCGGCGAAGCGCCGAAGGCGGCGCGCAAGGTCAGCCAGACCGGCCGCGATTCGCTGCCGATGGAGATGCTGGCGACGCCGCTGTTCTGGATCCTCTACGTGATGTTCGTGCTGGTGGCGGCGAGCGGGCTGGTCGTCACCGCGCAGGTGGCGCCGATCGCGCGCGACTACAAGATCGCGAATCTTCCGGTGAGCTTCCTGTTCGTGAGCTCGACCGTGCTGGTGATGGCCGGCATCGTCGACAACATCCTCAACGGTCTCGCGCGGCCGACCTTCGGGTGGGTGTCCGATCACATCGGGCGCGAGAACACGATGGCCCTCGTGTTCACGGCTGGTGCGTGTGCGTACTGGGCGCTGGGGACGATCGGCACGACGCCGTGGGCCTTCATCATCACCGCCGGGCTCGTCTATTTCACGTGGGGCGAGATCTACAGCCTGTTCCCCGCGCTCTGCACCGACGTCTACGGGTCGAAGTACGCGGCCACCAACGCCGGCCTGCTCTACACGGCCAAAGGGACCGCATCGTTCCTGGTGCCGGTGGCGAGCCTGCTGCAGGCGAGCACCGGCAGCTGGCACGCGGTGTTCACCGTCGCCGCGATCGCGAACGTCGCGGTCGGCGCGGCGGCGCTGTTCGTGGTCAAGCCGCTGCGCGAAGCGGCGCAGCGCGCGGCGCAGCCGGCGATGCAGATGACGCCTGTCACCGAGTGATGGACGCACGGGCCGCAGCCCTGCGGCTGCGCGACGCCTACGCGGCGCGGCAGCCGGCGCCCACTCCTTCGTCCGAGGATCCCGGCTTCGATCTCGCCGCCGCCTACGCGGTGGAGCGTGAGCTCGTGCGGATGCGCCGCGAGCGCGGCCATCGCACCGGGGGTCGGAAGGTCGGCTACGCCAACAAGGCGATGTGGCGCGTGCTCAAGCTCGACACCCTCGTGTGGGCGCACATGTACGACGACACCGTGCACTACGCCGCGCGCGGCACGGCGACGCTGTCGATCGCGCCGATGTACTCGCCGAAGATCGAGCCGGAGATCGTGTTCAAGCTGAGGACGCCGCTCGCCGACGTGAACGGCGATCCCTCGGCGGCGCTCGCGTCGGTCGAGTGGCTCGCGCTCGGGTTCGAGATCATCGACGCGGTCTATCCCGACTGGAAGTTTCAGCCGGCCGACTTCGTCGCCGCGTACGGGTTACACGCCGCGCTCATCGTCGGCGAGCCGGCGCCCGTCGATCCGGCGGCGATCGCCTCGCTCGTCGAGAAGCTGCCGTCGTTCAAGGCGACGCTGCTCAAGAACGGAGAGGTCGCCGAGGAGGGATCGGGGAAGAACTCGCTGCGCAGCCCGGCGCTCTGCCTCGCGGAGCTCGCGGCCGCCGTGTCGCGTCAACCGGACGCCGATCCGCTCGCGGCGGGGGAGTTGATCAGTTCCGGCACGCTCACCACCTCGCTGCCGATTGCCGCTGGAGAAACCTGGCGCGCCGAAGTCGAAGGCCTCGACCTCGCACCATTGACACTCCGTACTTAACCGCGGAGAACGCGGAAACCGCAGAGACAACGCTAACCAAAGAAAATTCCGCGTCCTCCGCGCACGCCGCGGTTAAGCGCGATCCAGCGATGGAGCTTCCGGGATCGCGGCGCCGTCGTGGCGCGGCTCGGATGCGCCGAAGTGGACGCCGTATCCGTCGCTCATCACCGCCTGACCGTGGCCGAAGACGCCGGTGCGCGGCGGGATTGTCGTGATCTCGTGACCGAGCGCGGCGAGGCCGGCTCGAGTCTCTTCCGGTACCAGCGCTTCGACGTTGACGTCGGCGCCGGCGAACGTCCCCTTGGTGAAGCGCCCCGCCTCGAGCGCCTGCTGGATGTCCATCCCGTAGTCCACGATGCTGGCCACGAACTGCGCGTGCGCCTGCGCCTGGTTGAACGCGCCCATGATGCCGAACCCGATGCGGACGTCGTCCTTCTGCATGAAGGCCGGGATGATCGTGTGCAGCGGCCGCTTGCGCGGCGCGAGCGTGTTGGCGTGGTTCGGCTCGAGCGTGAACAGGCCGCCGCGGCTGTGGAGGGCGAAGCCGGTGCCGGCCGGTACGATCGCGGTGCCGAAGCCTTCGTAGATGCTCTGGATCAGCGACGCGATGTTGCCGTCCCTGTCGATCGCGCACAGGTAGACGGTGTCGGCGCCGACCGAAGTCGTCACGCCGGCCAGGACCGAGGGCCGCACGTCCGTGGCGGCGCGTGCGGCGTCGATCTGCGTCGCGCGCTCACGCGCCGCACGCTTGCTGAGCAGCGCAGCGACGTCGGTCGTCGCGAACCGCGGGTCGCCTACGTAGCGCAGCATGTCGGCGTAGGCGAGCTTCTTCGCCTCGATCATCACGTGGAGTGCGCGGGTACTGTGAAACCCGTACTCGCCGAGCGGAAACTGCTCCATGAGATTCAACATCAGCAGCGCCGCGATGCCCTGGGTATTGGGTGGCAGCTCGTACACGATCCACCCGCGGTAGGTCGTCGAGATCGGCTCGACCCACTCCGCGTCGAACTCGCGCAGATCGTCGCGATCGAGCGTGCCGCCGCGTGCGCGCGACGCCGCGACGATCGCGCTCGCGATCGGCCCGTCGTAGAACGCGGCCGGCCCGTCGGTCGCAATCGCGGTCAGCGTGGCGGCGAGATCGCGATTGCGGAACAGCTCGCCCGCGCGCGGCGCGCGGCCGTCGGGCAGATAGGTGGCGGCACCGGACGGTTCGGCCGCGAGCTTGTCGGTGAGCGCCGCCCAGTGCGCGGCGATGACGTCGGTGAGCGGGAATCCTTCGTCCGCGTAGCGGATCGCCGGAGCCAGCAGCACGGCGAGGGGCAGCCGGCCGAGCCGGGTCCGCAGCGCTTCCCAGCCAGCCACCGCGCCGGGGACGGTCACCGCATGCACGCCGTTCTGCGGCATGCTCGTGATGCCGCGCGAGGCGAGCAGCTGCGGCGTCAGCGCGCGCGGCGCCCAGCCCGACGCGTTCAACCCGTGGAGCGTCCCCGTCTTCGCGTCGTACACCATCGCGAACAGGTCGCCGCCGATGCCGTTCGACTGCGGCTCGGTGACGCCAAGCACCGCGTTCGCGGCAATCGCCGCATCGACGGCGTTGCCGCCGCGCTCGAGGATCTGCACGCCGGCGCGCGCCGCCAGCGGCTGGCTCGCGGCGACAATCCCGTACGTGGTGGCGACGCGTGAGCGTCCGGCAATCACAGGCATCCCTTCATCCTACACAGTCCCGCCGTCACGGTGCGATCCTGTCCACGCTGTCATGCTGCGATCCCGCATTGGAACGCAAAGACCGCAGAGCACGCAGAGATCCGCAGAGCCGTCGCGCACCGTTTTCCGCGACACGTTCGTCAGGACCGCGGGAGAGCGCAGTCTGCGGTTATTTTCTTCGTGCCTTCGCGTCTTCGTGAGATCCCGCCTCTGCGGCTTTCGTGGACGGGCGCTTCGTGGTTAACATGCGGTCGTGAAGAGCGGACGTCACTTTCTGCAGATCCCCGGTCCGACGAACGTGCCCGACCGCGTGTTGCGCGCACTGGCACAGCCGACCATCGATCATCGCGGCCCCGAATTCGCAGAACTCGGCCGCGACGTGCTCGACGGCATGCAGCGCGTCTTCCAGACGTCGGGCCCCGTCATCATCTATCCCTCGTCCGGGACGGGCGCGTGGGAGGCGGCCCTCGTCAACACGCTCTCGCCGGGCGATCGCGTGCTGATGTTCGAGACCGGCCACTTTGCGACGCTGTGGCGGGACATGGCGGTGCGCCTCGGCCTCGACGTCGATTTCGTGCCCGGCGACTGGCGGCACGGCGTCGATCCGCGGACGCTGCGCGAGAAGCTGAAGGCCGACCGCGACCACGCCATCAAGGCCGTGGCCGTGGTCCACAACGAAACCTCGACCGGCGCGACCAGCCGCATCGGCTCGATCCGGATGGCCCTCGACGAAACCGAGCACCCGGCGCTGCTGCTCGTCGACACGATCTCGTCGCTCGGATCGATCGACTACCGCCACGACGAGTGGAGAGTGGACGTCGCGATCGCGGCATCGCAGAAAGGGCTGATGCTGCCGCCGGGCCTGGCCTTCAACGCGGTGAGCGGCAAGGCGCTGGAGGCCGCCAAGGGCGCGCGCATGCCGCGGTCCTACTGGGACTGGCAGCCGATGATCCGCGACAACCCGGCGGGGTACTTTCCGTACACGCCGGCGATCAACCTGCTGTTCGGGCTGCGCGAAGCCCTGCAGATGCTCTTCGCCGAGGGGTTGTCGAACGTCTTCGCGCGCCACGCGCGCTTCGCGGAAGCGACCCGGTGCGCGGTCCGTGCGTGGGGGCTCGAGCTGTTGTGCGCCGAGGCGTCCGAGTACAGCAGCACGGTCACGGCTGTCGTGATGCCGAAGGGACACGATGCCGAGGCGTTCAGAAAGACCGCGCTCGAGCGCTTCGACATCTCGATTGGCACCGGCCTCGGCAGGCTCAAGGGCCGCATCTTCCGCATCGGCCACATCGGCGACTTCAACGACCTGATGCTCGCCGCGACGCTCAGCGGAGTCGAGATGGCGCTGGCCGCCGCCTCGGTGCCCTTCACGCGCCGCGGGGTCAGCGTCGCCCTCGAGTTTCTCGCTCGCCCGTGACGATCTGCGAACTGACCGCCGTCGAGATGGCGCGGCAGCTGCGCGCACGCGCGCTGTCCGCCCGCGACGTCATGACCGCGCATCTCGATCGGATTGCCGAGCGCAATCCGCGGCTGAACGCGATCGTGACGCTCGCCGCCGATTGCGCCATGGACGCCGCGCGGCAGGCCGACGAATCGATCGCGCGCGGCGCGGCGATCGGCCCGCTGCACGGGCTGCCGGTCGCGCACAAGGATCTCCTCCTCACCCGCGGCATGCGCACGACCTTCGGGTCGCCGCTGCTCCGCGATTTCGTTCCGGATCAGGACGCGCTGATCGTCGAGCGGCTGCGCGCCGCGGGCGCGATCACGGTCGGCAAGACGAACACGCCGGAGTTCGGCGCGGGATCGCAGACGTTCAATCCGATCTTCGGCGCGACGCTGAATCCGTACGACGAGACCAAGACCTGCGGCGGCAGCAGCGGAGGCGCGGCGGTCGCGCTCGCGTCCGGCATGCTGCCGATCGCCGACGGCACCGACATGGGCGGATCCCTGCGCAATCCCGCGAGCTTCTGCTCCGTCGTCGGGTTGCGGCCGTCGCCAGGCCGCGTGCCGGCCTGGCCGGCGGCTGATGCCTGGTCCACGCTCAGCGTCGACGGTCCGATGGGGCGGACCGTGGCGGACGTCGCGCTGATGCTTCGGGCGATCGCCGGCCCCGATCCACGGTCTCCGGTTTCAATCGCCGCGCCGCTGGCCGTGCCCGGTGCAACGCTCGAGCGCGACTTCCGCGGCGTGCGCGTCGCATGGTGGTCGGACCTCGGTGGTGCGCCGGTCGATCCGCGCGTGCGCGCGGTCGTCAACGATCAGCGCCGCCTCTTCGAATCACTCGGCTGTCGCGTCGACGAAGCGGAGCCCGACTTCACGGATTTCGACGCCGTGTTCAAGACCATGCGCGCGGTCGCGTTTCTCACGGGCGTGGCGCCGCGGGCCGCCGGCCGGCGCAGCGAGGTGAAAGACACGATCCGCTGGGAGCTCGAGCGAGGCGAGCGGCTCACCGCCGCCGAGATCGCATGGGCGCTCACGAAACGAACGGAGCTCTTTCACCGCATGCGGCAGTTCATGGAGCGCTACGCGTTTTTCGTTCTCCCCACCACGCAGGTGCCGCCGTTCGACGTCGACCAGCCGTATCCGATCGAGATCGCTGGCGAGCCCATGGAGACCTACATCGACTGGATGAAGTCGTGCTACTTCATCTCGCTTGTGAGCAATCCGGCGATCTCTGTGCCATGCGGATTCAGCGCCGACGGTTTGCCGATCGGCCTGCAGATTGTCGGCTGTCACCAGGATGACTGGGGTGTGCT
>DATFWL010000477.1:0-10625 GCA_035259385.1 Vicinamibacterales bacterium
TGATCTTGCTGATCAATCCGTACATCGCGCCTTCCTCGCCAGCTTCGGACAGCTTCGGTTGGACGCCGCTGATCAGCGGCGATGCGGCAAATATCCTCAAGAACTCGCGACGCTTCATATGGCGTTGCCTGAAGATATAGAAAGAAATATTTTACCGGCCTATCTCGGCCATCCGCTCGAACCCCGCGCCCGCGCGCCAAACCACGCGGTTCTCGACCTTGGAAATCCTCCAGCCTTCGCTGGTTCGCACGAACCCCGCCGTAATCACGCCACCGGCCAGGAAGTAGTTCTCGGGCGAGTTCGCGTTGCCCCGGGCGTCTGGCCACAAGTGCATCGCGACGAGATTTGCCCTCACCGAGGCAGTCTCGCCGTCGATCGCGACGTCCTGACTGCTCAGGAGATGTTGCGTGCTCGAGAAGCGGGCCATGCTTTCTCGATGGCTCTGCGAAATCGTGGCGGGTCCGACCAGCATCGCGCCGTTCGGCCGGACGACCCGCGCATCCGGCATGAACAACCGCTCCAGCTGCGCGACCTCGAGGTCGCGTTCGTCGAGCGCGCGAAAGTAACCATTCAGGACTTGCTGAATTTCGAGAACCTGCGTCCAGTCCATCGGATCCTCCTAATCTCCTCGTTCCATCTCGTTCTCCCTTTGGAGACGGCGCAGACTCAGAAATATTGTGGCGACTCGCAAAGTGCGTTCATTCAGGTGCTCTCCATGCGTGCGCGGCGAATCCAGGCGATCACCGCCGAATCCACGTCGCTCACGCTCGCGAGGCCAACCCGGAGGCGCATTGTGTCGTGACGGTTCGCCCGCAGGCGGCCGCCGGCGTGTTGCCCGTCGAGCCGGAGGCCGAGATCGACGCGCGTCCGCGTCGTCGGTTGCACGCGAGCGAAGGTCCGTCGTGCGGTGGCAAGCGCGACGAACGTCTTTCTCGCCTGGACGACGACAGGTCCGCAGCCCTGCGCCACTTTCACCACCGCGTCGAAAATCGGACGCAACTGCGGGCGGTCGGCATACTGATCCGCAATCAGGCGTGTTCCGCCGGCCAGAACATGCTCAGGATACCCGAAGCGTTCCATCACCAGCAGCTGCTGCGGATACCCGGTGACGCCGCTCTTCGAGAGCCAGGTTCGCAGATCGCCTGCGTCTCGAAACCCGCGCGCTCGAATCCGACGGTTCCAGTCGACGAGTCCCTTCCCCGTCCTGGCTTCGAGGATCTTCACCCAACGGGCTCTGTCTGTCCGCCAGTCGCGAGTCATCGGGGATCCTCGTTGAGATAGATCTTGTTGCCGTGCAGATCGTTGAGCGTGACGCCGGTTCCGTACGGCATCGTGCGCGGCTCGCTGTCAAACGTCACGCCCCGGGCCTTCATCGTCTGATACTCGCGATGGCAGTTGTCGGTGTCGAGCGCAAACACGGGTTTGCCTCCGCCCTGCTTCCCGACCAGCATCTGTTGCTCGGGCGTCCGCGCGAGCTCGAGGTTGAGGGCGACGTCTTCGCCCTGCGACGGCGACACCAGCACCCAGCGGTCATCGCCCAATCGCTTGTCTTCCGTCACGATGAAGCCGAGCCGGTCGACGGAGAACCGAAGCGCTTGATCCTGGTCGGTCACGAACAGCGTAAACACGGATCGCATCGTCATGTCCTCCTGCGACCATCGTGCCTCGTCTCGTCCAGCCGATCTTGAACGGATCGGACATGCCTCGAAGCCCCCTCGCCGCGCGTCACGGTGGTCGCGTCATACCACTCAGCAGTAAAGAGATGCGCCGGAGGACGCGCGCCGAAGGTCTGAAACTCGCGCACCAGATGAGACTGATCGGCGTACTGGTTGGCGAAGGCGAGGTCTGCCCACGTGAGTGGCGGGCCCATGACCGCCTGCCGCCAGGCGCGCGCAAAACGCGCCAGCCGTTCGAGTCGCTTCGGTGGCACCCACTTCGTCGAGAAATCGACGCTGCAGATACCGAGGAGACAGAGCGAATTCCCTCGCGAGGTCGGAGACCGTCACCGGCTCGTCGGCGCCGAGCAGACCGGCGACGCGCCAGCATGCGAGGATGGCTCCTACAACGGAGCGGACGGCGGCCATTCGCGATAGTCGATATTCATGCCCTCGCTTTCTCGGACATCGACGTAACCAGCTTGGCAATTCTCCGCTGTCGAGTCTCTGGCGTTTTCGCACTGTCGATCGTGCCCACATGCTTGCGCTTGAGGCCAAAGGCCAGGCGATCAAACGCCAACCTGGCTTCGGGGTGGTTTCGCAGAGCTCGGGCGAGGTCCGGCGGCGGAGCGACGACCCTCGGCGCGGTATCAAGCTTTAGATCGACTACGACGATGTCGCCTTCGGCGATCCCGCTCGCGACACGATTCGCTGCGCTTATCCCAACTAGGCACTGCCCGCGCATCCGCGCGACTCTGCTGCGCCACGCGTGGCCGTTGATCGTGACGGTGATCGCGGGCCGAGCGCCGGAACGCAGGGCCTCGACGACGTCTTTCGGAACCTCGATACCAGTCGCGTTGCCGGAGGGAATGACCTTGGCTTTGAACTTCATGTTTGTGTTCTCCGGTCGTCCTGTAAAGCATCCAACCGTCCCATGAGGTATCCCTTCATCGCCTCGTCGGTGGTCAGACTGATCGAAACGGTCAGCGCGTGCGCGGCGGCGGCCGTGTCGCCGGCGAGGGACAACAGATGGCCTCGGGCGGCCCAATAAGGCTGGTAGGCAATCATCCGCTTGTCGGCCGCGAGCGGCGCCAGATCCGCAAGTGCCGCGCGGGCACCATCGAGCTCGGCCCGCGCGACGGCACGATTGAGGACAACGACCGGCGAGCCCGTGATCGCGAGCAGGTGGTCATAGAGTGCGACCACCGCCGCCCAGTTGGCGACGCCGCTCAGACGACGAGCGACGTGCGCGGATTGAAGCGCTGCTTCAATCTGGTAGCGGCCGCTCGGACCGGCCGCGTTCGCTTGGTGCAGAAGTTGCTCTGCGAGTCCGATCAAGGCGCGGTCCCAGAGCTTTGTGTCCTGTTGTTCCAGCGGCACGTAGGCACCGGCAACATCGCGACGGGCCGCGCGGCGGGCGGTGGTGTAGAGCATCAGCGCCAGCAGGCCCTTGGCCTCAGGCTGATCGGGGAGCAGCGAGACGGTCAACTCGCCCAGCCAGACGGCCTCGTCGGCCAACTCTGAAATGCCACCGTCGCTGGCATCGTTCCAGCTCGTGGTGTAGGCGGCGTAAATCGCGTCCAGCACCGCAGCCAGGCGCGCGGGAAGTTCCTCCGCGTCGGGCACGCGAAAGGGAATCCCCGCGTCGCGGATGCGGGTCTTTCCCCGGACAAGACGCTGGCCCATCGTCGCAGGCGGAACGAGGAAAGCCGCCGCGATGTCCTCGGCGGTCAAGCCGAGGACGGTCTGGAGGATCAGCGGCGTGCGCATGCCAGGGTCGATCGCGGGATGCGCACAGGCGAACATCAGAGCAAGTCGTCGGTCGGGGATCGCATCGCGCTGGTCTGCCATGGCTTCGATCTCGTTGGCGATTCGTTTCACATGCTCTTCACCCGCCGAGCGAACCTGCTGCTTGCGGATGACGTCGGTCTGCCGTCTGCGCGCTGCCGTCAGCAGCCAGGCGTCCGGGTTGTCCGGCACGCCGTCCACCGGCCACGTGCGGAGAGCCGCCGCGAACGCGTCGCTGAGGGCATCCTCGGCGCCAGCGACGTCGCGCGTGCGGGCGGCGAGCAAGGCGATCAGGCGGCCGTAGCTCTCACGCGCCACGCGCTCGGCGGCACGGTGGACGTCGTCTAGCGCCATCAGCCTTTCACGCCCGTCGTCGGATCGACGACCGGCCGAATCTCGATCGATCCGTATTTACTCGACGGGCAGCGCTTCGCCCAGACAATGGCCTCGTCCAGGCTTGGGGCCTCCACGAAGAAGTAGCCGGCGAACTGCTCTTTCGTGTCGGCATACGGGCCGTCGAGTACATCGGTCTTGCCGTCGTGTTGACGGACAGTGGTCGCCGCCGAACTCGGCTGCAACCGCACCCCTGCAGAGGCGCCTTCAGCCTTGGCGAGCGCCTGATTGAAGGCGCCGTACTCTGCCCAGAGCTCCTTCTGCGGAGCCGCCGCAAGGGCGGGCTCGTCGTGGTGAATCAGCATCATGAATCGCATGTCGTTCGCTCCTTTTCTCGAAATTGTCGCTTCCATGAGCATGACGGGCGAGCCTGGATGATTTCGACCGGCCCCGGGACGAATCGTCGGGCAGCCGATAGCTCGTAAGCCCCCTGTCGAACGACGCCCCCCTCAGCCGTCATTTCCGTGAGAAGGGAGACGAGACCATGAAGACAACCACGAAGTCGATCGCGTACTGGACAACAACGGGGATGGTCGTGTTTGCGATGCTCAGCGGAGGCATTACCGAGCTGGCGCATCGGCCAGAGACCATCGACGGCATGAAGCAACTCGGGTATCCGGTGTACTTCGTAATGATCCTGGGCTTTTGGAAGCTGCTCGGATCGCTCGCGCTCGTGCTCCCCGGTTTCCCGAGGGTGAAGGAGTGGGCCTACGCCGGCATCTTCTTCAACATGACCGGCGCCGCCGTTTCTCATCTCGCGTGCCACGATGCTGCGTGGCACGTCATCGTGACGCTCAGCCTGGCGGCGCTGACCGTCGCCTCTTGGGCGCTTCGACCGGCGAGCCGAACGCTCGGCCGTTATCGAGAACTACATCCTGAGCCCAGGCGCGCCGATTTGCCGAGCGCTGCGGCGGCGTAGCACCGTATCGTGTCTGGGTTACATCGCACAGGCATCAACGGAAACGCGTTTGGCCAAGAGACCGCTGACCGTTAGCCCGGATAGATCGTCCCGACCTCGACAAAGCACAGGGGGTTCTGCCATTTATCTTCGGCGTAGAACGAACGCTCGCCCCACGGCCGCACGCTGATGGCACCGGCGGAGACACCGTGGACTTTTTCGCGAGAGAGACAGCCAAGCGCCTTCGCGCGGGCGAAGACGGCGTCAAGGTTCTGGACCGTGAAATACAATGCCTTAGCCGCCGGGTGTGGCTTGCCAACCGACGATACGTCGATCACCTGCAGTGTGACAGGACCACATGTGAAGTAGCAGCGCGAACCCGCTTGTTTTCGCGCCTCGAGCCCGAACAACTTGCCGTAAAAGGCCGCGGCCTCGTCGAGGTTTCCCACCTCGACATTGATGCGAAACAGACAAGGTGCGTCCGAAACGACGCCTTCTTTCGCGCTCCTCGCCGTCGCCTTCTTCGCCACCTTGTTCTTGTTCGCGAGGCGTTTCACGATGGCGCGGTGCTGAGTCACTGTGGAGTGTGAGTCAATGCCGTTGGGTGTTTGGGCTGGTAGAGACCTACCTCGCCGCCACCGGGAAGCCGGATCTTGACGATCGAGCCCCATCTGGCTTCTTGCACGTCCGAACACGACACCCCTTTTTGCGCCAGCGCCGAAATCTCGGTCTTCAGGTCGCCACACATGAAATAGAGGTCGTGGCGATCATTCTCTTCCGCGGGATGAACCGCGACTTCGGCCGGAGGCAGCGCGAAGATCAACCACCCGTGGCCGGCGTCGACGGACGGGAGTCCAAGGACGTCCCGGAAGAAGGCGCGATCAGCCGTCGCATCCTTACTGTAGACAATTGCGTGCGCACCAAAGATCATGACCGTGTCCCTATCCTTTCGAAAACCACGCGAGCCAATCCCGTACGAGCTCGACGCGCCGGCGATCCAGATGGTAGACGCGAGTGCGCCCCTCCCGGTCGTGATGGAGCAGCCCGGCGGACTCGAGCACGCGAAGGTGCCCAGTAGTCGTCGGCCACGCATGCTCGAACATCGCGGCAATTTCACCGGCCGTCATCGATCCGCCTTCGAAGTGCATCGTGACCAGGATCCGTCGACGCACGGGATGTGCGAGCGCCGTGAACACGGCCTCGTATGCGTCCATCTTGACTTTGGGCGTTTGTCTGTGCATTCCTCTCCACGCCAGAATATTGAGCCCACAGGCTAATAATTGTCAAACAATATTTAGCGCCTGGGCTAAGCGCTGGCAACACCCTCATCGCGCGCATTTTCTCGAGCTTTTTGCGGAGCATGGTCAGCTCAGTCGTCATGCGGGTACACTCGATGTGCGCCCACCAGGTGCGCCGACCAGAGACGCCGGTTACCAGGGATTCAGCGCCGGCACGGCCGGCTCCCGTTGAGGAGGAGTAGTGGAGCAAAGGATTCTCGACTACGAGGTGAAGAGGCTCGATCGGGAATCTATGCGTGCGCCGGCCGTCGAGAGGGCGCGTAGCCCGTGTCTCGCGCCTCGTTGGCCCACTGTGGTTTCGGACCCGCTCGACGACGAGGGTGGCTTCTACGCTGAGCGAAGCGCCGTTCCGTCGCTCGCGCGTGTCGTCGACGCGATCTGGATCGCGCAAAGGCCGCGAGACGGCGGGGAGCCGCGAGTCATGGTGCCCGACGCGCACGCGGATCTCATCCTGCGTCTTGACGCGCCGGGGTATCCGACGCGATTCGAACTCAATGGGCCGCCGACCAGGCCCTTCGTGAACGGCGAATACGGGCCTCGGTTTATCGTTGCTGTTCGTTTTCGGCCCGGCCGTGCGTTCCCTTGCTTTGGCGTTGCGATGAGCGAGCTCCAGAACCAGAGAGTGTCGCTTTGCGATCTGTGGCCCGAGGAGGTCGCGAAACTCCTCGACTGTGTCAGTACGTCGACTTCGCTCGAGAACACGGCGACCTTGCTCGAGTCGTTTCTCGTCGAACGGCTCGGCCGATCGCTCAGTTCCGAGCCGAGTAGAGGGCTGGCGCGGGCGATGGTCGCGCTCTCTGCGGACGGGCGATCCGCCCGAGTCCGAGAGATCGCGGCGGCGTTGGGTATCAGCGAGCGTCACCTACGAAGAAAGTTCGAGGTCGTCGTCGGAACCAGTCCGAAGACCTTTGCGCGGATCCAGCGTTTTCGGAAAGCGCTGACGATCCTCGAAAAGGCGCCCACTCCCCCGCATTGGGCGTCGATCGCATCCCTGTGCGGATACTTCGACCAAGCCCACCTGATCCACGACTTTAAGCGGATGACGTCTGTGACGCCCCAGCAGTGGTACGACGCACGTCGGCGCTGAGTCCGTTTTCTACAATACCTACCCTTCTTCGGTCTGGTCTGCTAATAACCTTGATCCGAATCACGCGGCCTGACGCTCCGTCGACGAAAGCCGAATACCATCCCTACGATACCGATCTGCCGCACGTCTTCGAGGACATAGCGACGTTCTTGCGGGGTCAGCTGTTCGGTATTCGGATCGAGCACGTCGGGAGCACCTCGGTCCCGGGCCTGGGTGGCCGGAATGTCCTCGACATCGTTGTGGCGGCACCCGAAGCGGACCACGAGCCTTTGCGCGCCCGTTTGGTTGCTCTCGGTTTTCAGCCGAGCCCGTTTCGTCATTTTCTCCCGCTGCTGGTCGCTTCCGCGAGCACTCGGGGAAAGTCGTTCCCCGTCCTTCTCTACCTGATAGCGCCCGAGAGCGACATTTACCGGGGCTGGATCGCATTTCGCGACCACATGCGATCGCATCCGGAGGATGCCGCCGAGTACGATCGCATCAAACGCGCCGCGATCGCGGGCGACGGAGTCGACCAGGCAGGCTACCAACACGCGAAGATGCCCTTTCTCGTTGCGATCACTAATCGAATCGAAAAGGCCGGACCGACAAACGAGTGAGGGGATTCGTTGCGAGGACTCCATGGCACGAATCGATCATCGGATCTCGATTCCACCTGTATCCAGCTCACCACATAGCTGCCTGTCGAGGCGTACCGCTCTGTCCGCTCTCGCGCGGCTCGAACGTCCTTAAAGCAGCGCAAAGGAAGGAGGATCATATGAACGGCGTTCCGGTCCTGAATGGGAAACACGCGGTCGTCTTCGGGGCGGCGGGCACAATCGGCGCAGCAGTTGCCAAGGAGTTCGCGGCCGAAGGCGCCCAGGTCTTCTGTCCGGCCGCACGAAGACTGGTGTGGAGGCCGTCGCGAAGCACATTGCGTCGAATGGCGGCCGCGTCCACACCGCCGTCGTCGACAGCGTTGACGACACGGCCGTGAACCACTACATCAACGGCATCGCGAGCGAGACCGGAAAGGTCGACATCCTCATTGATCTTGCCGGGCCTCTGGCCAAAGAGTACGGCAACGGTCAATTCGCCGTCGATCTGCCGGTTGAAGCGTTCATGGTGCCGCTCGACACGATGGTCAGGTCGCGGTTCATCACCGCTCGCGCCGCCGCGCGCCAGATGATCAAGCAGCACGCTGGCGTCATCATCATGGTGACGGGCAGCCCCGCGCGGCCACACGTGCCAGGCGCGACCGCCATCGGCCGCATTCAGCGCGATCGAGAATCTCACGCAGAACCTCGCGTTTGAGGTCAGTCCATACGGCGTCAGAGTCGTCTGCGTTCGAACCCTGGCGAACGTCGACAGTCGGTCCATCCAGGACACGATGGCCTTCTTGGCTGCTCAACTGAACATCACCAAGGATCAAGCGATAGGACAAATCGCGCAGTCGAATTTCTTGAAAGTTCCTGCGACGATCCAGGACACCGCGAACGCAGTCGTGCTTGTGGCGTCGGATCGTGCACGCATGTTCACCGGAACCGTCGTCAACGCAACAGCCGGCGCAGCACTGGACTAGCAAAGAATGAAGAAGCGTCGGGCGCTCAATCGCGTGAGCTGTCCTTGACCTTGGGTCGAGGCCGAGGGCGATTCAACGCATCATATCAGGGTAATGGTAGACGTCCGATTCTGCCGGCGTGTTCAATGAGGTCGCGATCATCGCCGTCGCGATCTGCTCGGCGGCGATCGATTTGTATTTGAGGGCGTCATGAACGAGAACGCGGGAAGCAGTTTTTCAAGCAGCCACGGCGTGTGTTGCGATCCGATGATCAGCGCCGGGCGGAAGATGCTCACGACAGCCGGACCACTCTTTTTCACGGCGTCCTCGGCCTCGCCTTTCACGCGAGCGTAGCGCGCCGTTCCCGCGGCGCGTGATCCAGTCGCCGACGTGGTGGGATCAGCGCCGCCGGCGGACATGAACGCCACGTGCTTCACTCGCCCAGATGCGCACTGTGTCTACCTTGGCCAGCAAAGTATGGTATACCTTGCTGAACACAGTGTAGGGCCATGGATTACGACCGCGAGTTCCTGACCGGCACCGTTGGTGTCCTGATCCTCAGCTTCCTCGTCGAGCGGCCCATGTACGGTTACGAGATGCTGCAAGAAGCCGAGCGGCGCAGCGCGCGGGCGTTTCAACTCAAGGAAGGGACGCTCTATCCCGCGTTGCGACAGATGGAGCGCGCCGGACTCGTCCGAGCGACATGGCGCGAGAGCGACGCGGGACGATCGCGCAAGTACTACAGCCTCACAGCGAAGGGACGGCGGCGAGCTGAATCCAAGCGGCGGCAGTGGAGCGCGCTCTCGATCGCCATGCAGGCGATCCTCCAGGGCAGCAATGACTGAGCACGATCGCGCGGCTGCGTTTGTCGACGACCTGGTGGCGCGGACGCGGGTCCCGACGCCTTTGCAGCGCGAGGACCTCCGGCGCGAGCTGCTGACCTACTTCGACGACGCCGCCCGCCTGCGCGGAACGCTCGACGAGGCCCTCGCCGCGTTTGGGGCCGCAGACGAAGTCGCATCGAGATTGTGCATCGTGTATCGTGCGCAGCGAGTGCTCGCGCATGCGCTCAGAATTACCGCCGGTCTGACCGTGTCCATTGTCGTCGCGCTTGGGCTCGAGCTCGCCGTGAGCCGCCCCGGGGCGTTCCGTGGCATGGCCGTTCTTGCGAGCCTGATCGTCTTGGTCCTCGTGCTCTGGCACGAGCTCGTGGGACGAAGGCTGCGGCCGCCGAGCGCGACCGCAAGAGCCGCACGCTGGCTCGCTGCTTTTCTGGCACTCGCCGCGTGGGAATACGGTATCCACCATTACGGCGGCATTTCGCTCGGTGTACTCCGCGCTGCCGCCATAAGCGGAGTGCTGGTGACCGTCGCGGCGTCGACCGCAGTCATCATGGCCGGCGCCGATCGCGCGTTCTGTACCCTGATTCAGTCGGACCAGGTCTAAGACCATGTTGCAGGACATCCGCTTCGGTCTTCGTCTCCTCCGGAGGAATCCTGGATTCTCTGCCATCGCGATTCTCTGCCTCACTCTGGGGATTGGGGCAAGCACAGCCGTCCTCAGTTGGATCGAAGGCGTCATGCTGCGCCCATATCCGCTCGTGGACGACGAAGATCGGGTGTTCGTCATTGCGGGGACGGCACCGGAAGCGACAAAGGGCACCGACATTTCGTGGCCTGACTTCAAGGACCTCGAGCGCAGCGCGACGACTATCCAGGCGTTCATCGCCGACAGAATCAACGGCGCGGTGATCGGCTTGGTCGATCAAAAGGCGGAGCGCGCGCCAGGCAGTATCGTCTCCGCGAACTATTTCGACGCGCTCGGCGTGAAGCCGATCCTTGGCCGTGGCTTCAAGGCGGGGGAGGACATCGGGCGGAACGCGCATCCTGTCGTTGTCATCAGCTATCAACTCTGGCAGCGCAAGTTCGCGCAGGATCCAGAGGCGATCGGGCGCACGATCCGCCTCAAC
>DATFWL010000478.1:0-21561 GCA_035259385.1 Vicinamibacterales bacterium
GCACCGCCGACGGCCTCCCCGACAACCGCGTCAAGCGCATGCTGGTGGACTCGCGTGGACTGCTCTGGATCTGCACCGGCAGCGGCATCAGCCGGTTCGACGGATCGGTGTTCGAGAATTTCGGTCTCGCCGAGGGCCTGCCTTTTCCATCCATCAACGACCTGATCGAAACAGCCGACGGAGATTTCTGGCTCGCGTCGAACGGCGGCGGGCTCATTCGCGTTCGACTGGGGAGCTCAGAGCGCCGGTACGAGGCAACGCCGATCAGTGCCGAGCCGACGTCGAATCGCGTGAACAGGCTGTTCCGGGGATCGGATGGCACCATCTGGGCCGGCACCGATGGCGGTCTCTTCCGGATGACGACCGATGGCGGACAGGTCGCCTTCGCCCGCGTCGTCCTGAAATTCCGTGGACATCCGGACGAAGCCGCGCAGGTCTGGTCGATGGCAGAGGACCACGAGGGCGCCTTGTGGGCGGGCACGCGGTTCGGTCTCGTGCGCCTCGCGCCGAACGGCCGCATCGTGTCGTATCCGCTGCGTCGCGATCTCGAGAACGACGATGTGTTCTCGCTCGCGTACGCACCCGACGACGACGTGCTGTGGATTGGCCATCGAACCGGACTGCTCGCATTCAGAGTGCCAGCACTCGACGCGGCCGCAGTCGCGCCTGCGGCCCAGCCTGTCGAAGACGATTCGCTCACCCGCATCGTCTTGTCGCCTCCGCAGGCCCTCGACGTTCCGACCGAGCTTCCCCGAACGCCTGGCGGCGGCGTTTACTTCGACACGGCCCGTCCGAACGCGCCGCCGGCGGTCGTCGATCTCGAACGATCGGCGTCCGGGACGATCCGATTCCTGACTCCGGGCAGCGTATGGGAATGGACGCGCGATCGCTTCGCGGCCATTCACGATCCACGCCTTCCGCCAGCGCTCGTCTCCGCAGCCGACGATCGCGAAGGTAACCTATGGCTCGCCACGCGCGCGGGTGGTCTGATCCGGATCGCGCGCGACGGGTTCCTGACGTTCCGCGAATCGGACGGCCTTGGTCCGGAAGTGGCGTCGGTGTTCGAGAACCAGAACGGCGATCTGATCGTCGTGAGCAGAATTGGCGCGTCAGCCGATTCGATGGAGAAGCCTTCCACAGCGTCCGCGTCAACATCCCGTCGGCCGTCCAACACGCCGGCTGGCGCGGCGACCAGTCGGTGATCGAGGACCGCGCTGGCGACTGGTGGTTCGCGACGAGCGCCGGTCTGCTCCGCTTCTCGCACGTCCGGGACGTCGACGATCTCGCTGCGCGCGTACCGCGCGTCTACACGACGCGTGACGGGCTTCCCGAAAACGGCCTCGGCCGTCTGTTCGAGGATTCGCGCGGGGACATCTGGGCCGGCGGCCTGAATCCGGGGCGCGAGGTCCTGACGCGAAGGGACCGCAGGTCCGACAGCTTTCGGAGCTACTCCGACGCCGACGGACTGCGCGCGTTCAATGCAGCAACGACGTTCTCCGAGGATCGCGATCGCCGCTTGTGGATCACGTTCCGGGACGGCGGCATCGCGCGCTTCGACGGCGAGCGGTTTCGGCTGCTGACCGCGGCCGATGGTCTGCCGCCCGGCGGGATCGGAGCGGCGCGCTTCGATAGTTGGGGAAGCTTCTGGTGTGCGGGAGGCCTTGCCGGGTTGTTTCGCATCGACAACCTCCATCGCGAGCCGCTCACGCCGATTCGTCGTCATCACCCCGGCCCGGTTTCGCGGAGCGATCATCGGTCGCATCGCGCTCGACGCGTTTGGCGACATATACGCGACCAGCAGCCGGGGCGTGGTGCGCATCGATGGCGCGTCGACGCGCGGCGCCTCTGCCGCGATCAGCGCGCTGTACACCACCAGCGACGGTCTGGCGGGCACGGAAGTGGGCACGGTGTACGCCGACCACGGTGGACGCCTCTGGTTCGCGACGACGCAAGGGCTGTCATATTTCGACCCGCGCCGCCGCCGGCACGCCGCCGCACCGGCCGTCCGCATCGCCCTGTTTCGCGACTTTCGTCCTCCGGAGGCCACGGCCAGCGGTCTGACGCCGCACGAGATCCGCCTGCTGCGGTTGTTCGTCGAGGGGCACAACGACAAGACAGCAGCCGCCGAGCTGGGCGTCACCGTTCACACCGTCAGCTTCCACCTCCGCAGCATCTATGAAAAGCTGCAGGTCCACTCGAAATCCGAAGCGGTCGCCAAGGCTCTTCGCAATCGGCTGGTCTGACCGGTCACGACAGCCCCGCTGCGCCACCGGCACAGAATATTCATCCGACGCTCTCGGAATTGATGCTGGTGATGGAGCAGATCGTGAAACTGTCGTAGAGTGCGTTTCAGAATGACGGACCAGATTTCAAACCAGCTCGTAGATCTTCGAGCAAGGGAGGCGGCAATGACGAGCAGGCGTTCGATCATCCCGGCAGGCGTGCTGGTGCTCGTATCCGTGGCGCTGGTGACGACGCAGGCACGGCGACAGGGCGGGGCCGGCGCCGCCGGACAGGACGCAGGCCAGACGACGGCCCCGCGGGGCGGCGGCCAGGGCGCGCGCGGCGGCGGCCGCGCGGACGCTCCGACGATCGGTCCGGGAAATCTGGTGACTGGCGTCTGGGGCATTGATCCGGTGGCCGTCGACCCGCGCGGCTGGGGCTGGATGACGAAGTCGTACGTCAGTGCACAGTACAAGCGTCCCTTCTACAACAAGGCGAAGGAACTGCTGTTCAGCGACAAGCAGGTCACCAGCTACACCATCAGCACGTTCGATCCGGAGTTCTATTGCGAGGTCCGCAAGCACTACGGGTTCGTGTGGTTCGAAATGCAGCACAGCACGATGTCATGGGACAACGTCGCGAAGATGATCGCCGCGTGCCCGGGATCCGATGGCGCGGCGCCGATGATCCGCATGCCCGATCAGCTCGAATCGAGCATCCAGAAGGCGACCGATCTCGGCGCGATCGGCCTGATCTTTCCGACGATCCGCGACGGCAACCAGGCGCTGGACGCAGCGCGCTACTCGCGCTTTCCGCCGTTCGGCCGCCGCAGCTCCGGCGCGGGCCAGGCCGCCAGGATCTGGGCTGACGTGCCGGGCGGCTACCAGAACACCTACAACGACAACGTGCTCGTCGTCGTGATGCTCGAGACGCTCGACGGGATCATCAACGCGGACGAGATCGCGAGCACCTTTGGCGTCGACGTGGTGATCCAGGGCAACAACGATCTGTCGCGCTTCTCCGGATGGGCGCAGACCGACCCGCGATACCAGTCGCTCCTGACCGTCAGCCGCAATGCGACGCTCCGCGCCGGCAAGTTCTGGGGCAACGCCGGCGCGCAATACCTCACCGGCAACCCGCTGAGTGCGGACGTGCGGTTCGTTCAGAACGGCCCGTCGATGGACGGGTGGACGCCGCCGGCGCGCGGACGCGGGAACAGTACCGAAGAGCCGACAATCGGACTGCCCGGCGGCCGCGGCCGCCGCGGAGGCGGACCCGGCGTCCGGTAGATCGCCGCTCCGGTAACGAAAAGCACGCACCGCGATGGACTCGTTGATCACGGCCGCGGCACGTGCGCTCGCGGCGGGTGATCCCTTTGGCGCTTTGAAGCGCGTCGCCCTGCGCGACGACCCGCCCGCGCTCGCGCTTCGCGGCATCGCGATGGCGCAACTCGGCGATTTCGCTCGCGCGAAGGCGCTGTTGCGACGCGCGGCGCGGGCGTTCGGTCCGAAAGAGGCGGTGGCGCGCGCGAGGTGCGTGGTCGCCGAGGCCGAGATCGCGCTCGTCTCCCGCGAGCTCGGCTGGTCTGGAAAGGCGCTCGACACCGCGCGGGAGACGCTCGAGGCGCACGGCGATCGGGTGAACGCAGCGCATGCGCGGCAGCTCGAGGTCCGGCGCCTCCTGTTGATCGGGCGGCTCGACGAGGCCGAGCGCAGGCTCGCCGAGCTCGATCCTGCGCCGTTCCCGCCCGCCTCGAGGACCGCCCACGAGCTGGTGGTTGCGGGCATCGCGATGCGGCGCCTCCAGACGAAGGCGGCGCGCGCTGCGCTCGCGCGGGCCAGCCAGGCCGCTCGCCGCGCTCGCATCCCCGCGCTGACCGCCGAAGTCGAGCGCGCGGCCCTCGTCCTGAACACGCCCGCGGCGCGCGTCGTCGCGGACGGCAAGGAGCGGCTCCTCCTGCTCGAGGAGGTCGAGGCGGTGCTGGCATCGAACGCACTCGTCGTCGATGCATGCCGTCATGTCGTGTGCGACGCAGGCACGGTGGTGTCGCTCGCCCGCCGGCCGGTGTTGTTCGCGCTCGCACGCGCGCTCGGCGAAGCGTGGCCCGGCGACGTGCCGCGAGACACGCTCCTGGCGCGAGCATTCGGCGCGACGCTCGCCGACGAATCGCATCGCGCGCGGCTGCGGGTCGAAGTCGGACGCCTTCGCCGCGTGCTGCGCGCAATCGCCACCGTGACCGCGACCACGCGCGGGTTTGGTCTGGCGCCGCGCCGCGCACGCAAGGTCGTGGTGCTGCTCCGACCGGTCGAAGAAAAGTATGGGTCGGTCCTTGCCGTCCTCGCTGACGGCGAGTCGTGGTCGAGCTCGGCTCTCGCGCTCGTACTCGACGCCAGTCAGCGCACGGTGCAACGGGCGCTCGACTCGTTGGCGGCCGACGGCAAGGTGCAGGCAGTTGGCCACGGGCGAGCGCGTCGCTGGACGACGCCGCCCGTGCCGGGCTTCACGACAACCTTGCTGCTCCCGGCTCCCCTCCCGGGTGATTAGGGCAGTCCGACCCGGGTCGGATAGCGGCGATTTTTTCTTTGAGACGTGTCGATCTCGGAGACTTCCGATCGACAACGGAGTGCGGCGACGATCGAGTCCTCCGGCTCGACAGCACCGAGGAGGCTTCTGATGCGATTTCTGTCGATCTACAAAACTGCGGAATCAGGTATTCCCCCGACTCCGGAATACATGGAGACGATGGGGCGGCTCGTGGAGGAGGCACGGAAAGGCGGCAGGCTGCTCGCGACGGAAGGATGCCTGCCAAGCGCACTTGGCGCGCGCGTCCGATCCTCCGGCGGCGCCATGTTCGTGACGGATGGCCCCTTCGTGGAAACCAAGGAGATCATTGCCGGGTTCGCCGTGCTCGAGGCTCCGTCGAAGGAGGAAGCCATCCGGATGACCAAGGACTTTCTCAAGGTCGCCGGCGACGGCGAGTGCGAATTGCGTCAGATCTTCACGCCATCAGAGGGTGCCGGCGACTGTTCGGCGGCTCAACGGGAACTCGCCGAGCAGTTTGCACGGCAGTAGACGAACCGACGACGCACGCGGCAGCCGCCCGGTCATCGCGCCGGACCGAGGCGGCTGCGGCGACAACTTACGACAAATTGGGGGGTGCCCTCTTGCCATAATGCACGCGCCCATCCGCCCGCGGGCTTCGTGTTGCGGAAAGCGTGTCGGCATGAACAGGAGGTACCGCCGATGAAAGCGTTGCTATCGAGCGTCCTGGTGTCGCTTGTGATGGCCTCGGCAGCGTTCGCGCAGGGGCTCAAGTGCGACATGACGCAGTACAAAGAGGCCACGGGCCTGACGGCGGCCGTCGATCAGGACCTGCTCGTGGTCACGTGGGCCGGACAGGCCGGCAGCGAAGTGCGCGCCCGTTTCGCGATCGACAGAGGCCAGCCCGTCGTCCGCGACCTCTCGGTCCGGAAACAAGGCGGCCAGTGGGCCGCGCTCGGCCAGAATCTCGCGCCCGAATATCACGTGGTGAGCGGGCTGCGCCGGATGTCCAGCGACCATGTTGCCTCGATTCCGGCGGCCGGCATTCCGCTGACGCCGGAGGTCATCGCGAAAAACCGCTGGTACGCGTTTCACGACGCGCCGCTCGAAGTGCCAGGGAACAGCGGGGCACAGATGCCGCCGCTTCCGCGCACGCCCGAGGAGATCCGCCGCGCCGACGCGACGTTCAACATCACCGGGTGCACCGTGAAGACCGACGGCGCGCGCCTCGAGGTGAGTTTCCCCGGCCTCGCGATGGGCATCTTCGCCGGTGGCCTGCAGTTCACCGTCTATCGCGGCACCAATCTGATCCGCATGGATGCCGTTGCGAAAACCGACGAGCCGTTCGTCGCGTACAAGTACGACGCCGGTCTGAAGGGGTTTTCGACCGACGTGCTGTCGCGCGTCATCTGGCGCGACACCGCGGATGGCCCGCAGCAATACCAGTTCGGGGGCGTCAGGAACGAGACGATGGTGCCGCTGAAGGCCAGGAACCGCGTGCTGGTCGCCGAGGGCCGAAGCGGATCGCTGGCGACGTTCCCGGCGCCGCACAAGTTCTTCTGGGCGCGCGAGATTCACAAGAACCTGGGCTACGTCTGGTATCGGAAGGACGGCGACAGGCAATTCGGCATGGGCGTTCGACAGGCGGAGCACGAGGAGTCCACCGAACGCGGACAGATCGACGACTTCGCGCTCTACAATGCGCCGCCCGGCACGCTGCAGCGGATGGGCATGTATTTCTACGTGAGCCCGGACGCCGGTGAGCCGACGCGCCAGTCGGTGCTGGCGTTCACGCACGGCGACACCTACGTACCGCTGCCTGGCTACAAGACGTTCACGAACCACTGGCACCTCCGCTTCACCGAACGCGTGCGCGCCACCGGCTCGCTCGACTCGCCGCTGCCGGATCTCGCCGCGATGAAATCGCTCGGCCTCAACATCGTCGGGTTGAGCGATTTTCACGGCGATATGCACCTCAACGACTCTGGTGCGCTGCGTTTCAAGGACGAGAAAGACTACGCCGAGGCGTCGCGTCGCGCGTCAGACAAGGACTTCCTCGTGCTGCCGTGGGAAGAACCGAACGTGTACTTCGGCGGGCACTACAACGTGCTGTTCCCCAAGCCTGTTTACTTCACGCGCGTTCGCAAGGAAGGGCAGCCGTTCACCGAGAACGATCCGGCGTACGGCAAGGTGTACCACCTTGGCAGCTCCGAGGATCTGCAGCGGCTGCTGGAAACCGAGCACGGGTACTGGTACACGTCGCATCCGCGCACCAAGAGCTCGGGAGGCCAACCGGATGTCTACTGGGACAAGCCGTTTGCGAAGAACGACATCTTCCTCGGCCTCGACTTCACGCAGGCGATGGGAGACGACCTGTCCGAGAAGCGGATGACCGAATACCGAAGTTTCGACGCGACCGACACGATGAACAACCTGAACGCCGGCTCAGCGCTGAAACCGAAGTATCTGCTGCCGGACATCGACACCTATGTGCAGGGACCCGAAGACAACCTCTATTCCGGGTACCAGACTGCGTACCTGAAACTCGATCGCGTTCCAGGTCCGGACGAGGACTGGACCCCGGTGCTGCGGGCCATGCATGAAGGCAACTTCTTCGTCACGACCGGAGAGATCCTGATCAACAAGTTCGCGGTGGAGGGTAGCGGAGCCAAACGGACCATCGCGGCGGACGTCACCTGGACGTTCCCGCTCGAATTCGTAGAGGTGGTGTGGGGCGACGGGAAGAAAATCGACCGTCAGATCATTCCGGCCACCGACTTGCCGGCGTTCGGCAGCAAGCACTTTGCGATTCCGTTCGACGCCACCGGAAAGGCATGGGTACGATTCGCGGTCTGGGATTCCGCGGGCGATCCCGGGTTCGTGAACGCCGTCTGGTTGAATGCCCCCAAGACACCGACGACACCCTGATTGAACGCTCGGGCGGCGCGGTGCCGGCGCGCTACGGTGCGGAGCCGAGCAGCGCCCGGTAACGCGCCGCCTCGCCGCGCTTGCCCCACGCCGTGTAGAGGTCGATCAGGCGAGAGATGGTCGCATGGACCTCACGCGGGGGCGGTGACGACAGCGCGTCGAGATCGCGGCGCGCCTGGAACAGCATGTCTTCGGCTTCGCTGTATCGCGAGAGCGCAACCAGCGACGTGCCGAGCAGGCTCTTCGTGGCGCCGATGCTCCAATCGTCTTCGGGAAAGATGCGTCGGCGATTCGGAACCATGTGCGGCGACAGCAGCCGGATGCGCAAGCCGTCCCGAAGCAGCGCCTCGGCCGCACCCGGCTCCCCTCGCGCCAGACGAACGGATGCGAGGTTGATCGTGTAGATCGCGATCAGCTGATGATCGCTCCCCAGCACAGGCCGCGCGATATCGAGTGCCGCCTCGAGCGCGGCCGCCGCCTCGTCATAGCGTCGCTGGTCACGAAGAATCCGCGACAGGCTGTTGAGCGTCACCGCCACGAGCGGATGGGTGTCGCCCAGCGCCTTCCGGTGAACGTCCATCACCTGGCGAAACATCGCTTCAGCGGAAGCCCGGTCGCCCTTGGCTGCGGTGACCAGCGCGATGTCGTGCAGCGTCGTGGCGGTCATCGGGTGAGCGTCACCGCGGGTCTTGCGGTTCACCTCGAGCGATTGGCGAAGCAGCACCTCGGCACCATCGAGGTCGCCATTCAACCGGAGAACCGAGGCCAGATCGCTCAAGCTCACGGCGGTCTCGCCGTGTTCGTCGCCGAGTGCGTTCCGCCTGATCGCCAGCGCCTCGCGGTGAAGCGACCCGGCGCGCTCGTTCAAGCCCTGATCCTGGTAGATGCGGCCGAGTTCGGCCAGCGTGTCCGCGACGGCCGTGTGCGCAGGGCCGTAGATCCGGCGGCGCATGCCGAGCGCCGACTCGAGGCTGGCTGCCGCCGTTTTGTAGTCGCCCTTCTCCGCCGCGAGCGCGCCGAGATCGTGGAGGGTCTGTGCGACGCTCGGGTGTTCCGGCCCGAAGGCCGCGCGTCCGCTGACGAGCGCCCGCTCCAGCGCCTGCTGCGCCTTGTCGTACACGCCGACGCGGCGGTACATGCGTCCGATGATCGTGAAAATCTCGGCCTGGGCCTCCGGCTGGTCGGCGAGCTCCTTCTCCCCGCGCTCCGCGGCCGAGTCGAGCAGGGCCGTGACCGTCGATCCGTACGGCGTCTCGCGGTTCGCAATCGGATCGGCGCCGCGCAGCAGGCCGCTGAGCGCCTCGCTGACCCTCGCCGCCTTCGCCGCCTCTCGCTGCGCGCGGTCGCGCTCGCTCGCCAGCCGCGTCGTATAAAACGTCGTCAGGCCGGCGAGGATCAGAACGGCCGCGGCCGCCGCCGCGACTGCGCGCGCGTGTCGCCTGACGAATCTGGCCGCCCGGTACCGCAGCGTATCGGCCCGCGCAGTGATCGGCTCCTGGCGCAGAAACCGCCAGAGATCGTCTGACAGCGCCGAGACCGAGACGTAGCGCTCGGCCGCGTTCTTCTTGAGCGCCTTGGCGACGATGGTGTCGAGATCGCCGCGCAGGGCCCGGCTCAGTCTGCCTGCCGTCGTGCCGCAGCGGGCGGCATGCCGGTCGAGATCCTCCGGCGTCGCGGTCCCGGCGACAACCACGTCCGACATCCGGCGGGGCTCCACTTCGACGATGGCGCGGATCAGCGTGACGGGCGATTGGACAGCCGCGCCGACGGGATGTTGGCCGGTGAGCAGCACGTACAGAAGCACGCCAAGCGCATACACGTCGGTCGCGGTGGTGACCGGCCCGTGCGCGAGCTGCTCCGGGGCCGCGTATTGCGGGGTCAGCGCCGTTCCGGCGTCGCGCGTCAGGACGCTTGCGTCAGACGCCCCGGAGCCCCACGGCGTGTCGTCGTCGAGCAGCTTGGCGATTCCGAAGTCGAGGAGCTTGACGTCGCCGTCCACGCTGACGAGCACGTTGGCCGGCTTGATGTCGCGATGCACGATCAGATTCGCGTGTGCGTGGGCGACGGCTTCGAGCACGTCGAGGAAGAGGTTGATGCGCGCCTCGATCCCGAGCCCCCGCTCGTCGCAGTAGCGATCGATCGGTTGACCGTTCACGTGCTCGAGGACGAGATAGGGCTGGCCGGTTGCCGATACGCCCGCATCGAGAAGACGTGCGATGTGCGAGTGCGTCACCTTCGCGAGAAAATTGCCTTCGCGCCGGAAGCGTTCCTCGACGGCACGTCCGACCAGCGCGACGTTCAGCAGCTTGACGGCCACGCGTCCTTCGAAGCGGCCGTCACAGCGTTCCGCCAGCCACACGCTTCCCATTCCGCCCTGGCCGATGAGCGATTGCAGCCGGTAGGCCCCGACGATTTGCCCCTCCAGCGACGGCGCGTCAGGAGCGGGCTGAGACAGGGGAATCGCGCGTTCGAGAAACCGGGAGTTCCGCACGGCGTCGTGCTCGCCGAGCAGGCTTTCGAGGTCGGCGCCGAGCTCAGCGTCGTGTGCGCAGATGGCTGCGAGCCAGGCGGCACGACTCTCGCCGGTCAGCGCAAGGCCCTCGTCCAGGTACGGACTGAGCACCTTCCAGCGATCAGGGCTGATTCGCAGCACGGAGCCTCGCCGGAATCCTACGCTCGTTCGAGGTCGGCCGCCTCACGCTTTCTTCAACGGCGTCTTCCTGATCGGCAGTTCGCGCACCCGGACGCCGCACGCCGCGTAGATGGCGTTGGCGAGTGCCGGCGCCAGCGGCGGCACGCACGGTTCTCCGAGACCGCCGAGTTCCGCGCCGGACCGGATGAACGCCGTGGTGATCGTCGGCGCATCGGCGAGGTGCATCATCGGGTAGTCGCGGAAGTTCGTCTGCACGACGCGCCCGCCGGCGACGGTGATCTCGCTGAGCAGCGCCGCCGACAGCGCGAAGACGATCCCGCCCTCGACCTGCGCGGTCGCGCTGTCCACGTTGATCACGTCGCCGCAGTCGACGGCGGCATGGACATTCAGGACCCGGAGGCGGCCTTCCGCAGACACCGCCACGTGCACGACCTCGGCGGCGATGGTGCCGAAGCTTTCGCAGATCGCGATGCCGCGGCCCTCGCCCGCCGGCAGCGGCGTGCCCCAGCCGGCCAGCGCCGCCGCCTTCTCGAGCGCCGCCTTGAATCGCGGCCGCTTGCCGAGCAGACCGCGGCGGAACTCGAACGGATCCTTCCCGGCGGCGTGCGCCATCTCGTCGATGAACGACTCCTTGAAAAACCCGTGCTGCGAGTTCAGGACCGACCGCCACTGTCCGAGCCGAATCGGATGTTCGGCCTTCTTCTCGCGCGCGTCCGCCTCGCCGATCTCGTACGGCGTGAACACCGATTCGCCGTTGCCGCCGCCCGTATAGCTCGAGTGGACGGCAATCGGCACGCCCGTTCCGTCGAGCGCGCCCGCGTGCCGTGAGAGGGCTGCGCCACGGTAGTAGTCGTGCTGGATGTCGTTCTCGCGCGTCCAGATCGTCTTCACCGGCGCCGGCGACATCGCCTTGGCCACGCGCGCGCCGAGATCGATGTAGTCGAAGGTGAACGGCAGGCGGCGGCCGAAGCCGCCGCCGAGCATGAAGTTGGTGAAGCGCACGTCGGCCGCGTCGATGCCGAGCGCCTTCGCGGCGACCGAGCGCGCGTTCAGCGGGTCCTGCACGCCTGCCCACACCTCGGCACGGCCGCCGTCGATTTTCGCGGTGCACACCATCGGCTCCATCGTGGCGTGCGCGAGAAACGGAACGCGGTACTCGGCGGTGACGATCTTCGCCGCGTTCTTCGGGACCTCGGGCGGCGCACCGAGCGCGGCGTCGAACGCCGCGAAAATCGACTCGGTGGAGACGCGGCCGTGGCCGGCATCGCTGAACTCCGGCCTCAGCGCGGCCAGCGCGCGGCTCGCGCGCCAGAAGCTGTCCGCGACGACCGCCACTGCCTCCTCGAGCTTCACCACCTTCTTCACGCCCGGCATCGATTCGGCCGGCGCCGCGTCCACCGAGACGAGCCTGCCGCCGTAGACCGGCGCGATCTCGATCGCCGCGTAGAGCATGCCCGGCGTGGTGAAGTCGATGGCGTACTTCGCGGTGCCGTCGACCTTCGAGGGGATGTCGAGGCGCGGCGTCGAGGTGCGGCGGATCGTGAAGTGGTCGGGATGCTTGAGCGTCGGCGCCGTCGGCACGCGCTGTGACGCCGCGCGGCTGGCGAGCTCGCCGAAGCTGGCGCTCCGACCCGAGGCCGCATGCGAAATGCGCGAGCGTTTCGGCTCGCACTCCGCCGCGCGCACGCCCCACTCCTTCGCGGCGGCGGCAATCAGCATCTCCTTCGCGGCGGCGCCGGCGACGCGCATGCCGTATTCGCCGGTGCCGCGGACCGCGGTGGATCCGCCGGTCACCTGAAAGCCGAACCACTCGGCCAGCTTGTAGGCGCCGTAGTCGACGCCGCGCCCGAGGACCGCCGGCACGTAGTGGCCGCCGGCGGCGCGGACAATGTAGCCGTTCGCGTAGGCGTCGAGCGCCGGCGCTTCGCGGACGCGGACCAGCGACCAGTCGGCTTCGAGCTCCTCGGCCGCCATCATCGCGAGTGCGGTCGGCGTGCCCTGGCCCATCTCGCAGTGCGGGATCAGGATCGTCACGATGTTCTCGGGGCTGATCGTGATCCAGGTGGTGAGCTGTCCCAGGTTCGCCGCGTCAGCGGACACGAGCGAGTGACGGCCCGGCGCGAACGTGAAGCCGGCGACGCCGAGCAGGAAGCCGCCGCCGGCCATGGTGCCGGCGCCGATGAAGGCGCGTCTCGTCCACCGGTTCACGACGCCACTCCCTCGCCGGCGATCGCGGCGTGGATGGCGGCGCGCATGCGCGCGAACGTGCCGCAGCGACAGATGTTCGTCAGCCCGGCGTCGATCTGCTCGTCGGTCGGCGTCGGGTTCTGCGCGAGCAGTCCGGCGACGGCCATGATCACGCCGGACTGGCAGTAGCCGCACTGCGGGACCTGATGTGCGACCCAGGCCTGCTGGACCTTGTGGAGCGCGCCGTTCTGCGCGAGGCCCTCGATGGTCGTCACGCGCCGGCCGTCGGCCGCCGACAGCGGCAGCGTGCACGAGCGCACGGCACGGCCGTCCAGATGCACCGTGCAGGCACCGCAGGCCGAGATGCCGCACCCGTACTTCGTGCCGGACAGCCCCAGCGTCTCACGCAGCGCCCAGAGCAGCGGCATCTCCGGCTCGAGGTCCAGCGCGTGCGGCGCGCCGTTGACCGTGATCGTAATCGGCATCAGAGGCCGGACAGCAGATCGAGCTTTCCAGTGCTGTCGCCGAACCGCTCGACATTCACACCGAATTTCTCCATCAGCCGCAGCGACAGATTCGCCAGCGGCGTGCCTTTCGGATATCTCAGATGGCGATTGCCCTTCAACTGCTGGTCGCGTCCGCCGACGACCACCACCGGCACGTTGTAGTTGTTGTGCGTGTTGCCGTCGCTCATGCCGCTGCCGTAGAGCACAACCGAGTGGTCGAGCAGCGTCCCGTCGCCGTCGGGGATGGCCTGCAGCTTCTCGAGGAAGTACGCGAGCGTTTCGACGTGATACGTATTCAGCTTCGAGTACGCCGTCATCTTCTGCGGGTTGTTGCTGTGGTGCGACATGGCATGATGCGCCTCGGGCAGGCCAATCTCGGCATACGCGCGATTGACGTTTTCGCGCGCCATCATGAACGAGCTGACGCGGGTGACGTCCGCCTGGAACGCCAGCACCTGCAGATCGAACATCAGCTCGGCATACTCGCGGAACGTGTCCGGCACGCCGACCGGACGTTCCGGTAACTCGACGTCGCTGTTGGAGGATTCGTTCCTCGCGATCCGTTGCTCCACCTCGCGCACCGCGTCGAGGTACTCCGCGAGCTTGACGCCGTCGCGGCGGCCAAGCCTGCGTCGAAGGGTGGCAATCTCCTCCGCCAGGCCGTCGAGGATGCTGCGGTCTTCCCGGGTCCGGGCCGCCCGCGCCTCGGCGCTGTCGCCGCTGCCGAACAACCGTTCGAAGACGAAACGCGGATTGGTCTCCGACGGCAGCGGCATCGTCGGGCTCTTCCACGACATCGAGTTCATGTACGCGCACGCGTATCCGTGATCGCAGGCGCCGACGACGTCATTCCGGTCCACCGCCACTTCGAGCGACGTGAGCCTGGCGTCGCGACAGATCTGCTGCGCGATGAGCTGATCGATCGTGGTGCCGGCCTGCACGTCGGCGCCTTCGGTCTGCCTGGGGTGCACGCAGCTCATGAACGCCGGCGCGGCCCTGGGATGCTGACCGCCGGAGTCCCCCTGATCGGTCGCCGGGAAGTTGTCGAGACCGGTGAAGACGAGCGTCCGATCGCGAAACGCCTCGAGCGGCTTCAGGATCGGAGAGAACGTGAACCCAGCCCCGTCGGCGGACGGGGTCCAGTCGTTCATGTTCGCCCCGTTCCCGACGTAGATCGCGGCGAATCGAGGCGCGGCCGTCACGGTCTTCGACTGGGCCGACATCGCCGGCACCATCGCATCGAGGAGCGGCAGCGCCAGCGTGGCACCCATCCCGCGAATGAACGTGCGCCGGGGCAATGCGATCCTGGTGATCACCATTCGACACCTTCTCCCGTGCTAGTTCGCGCGCTCCTGCGCCATCCGCATCTGAAACGGCGTGCTTCTGACGATACCCGCGACGATCGAGGCAAAACGATAGTTCGACGGCGCGGCGTCACGCTTGATTTGACGGACCGCCGGCGCATCGGCGGCGTCGAGCCCTCGTCCGAGAGCGTAGGTCAACAGCTTCTCGGTCAGCGTGGTCAGAAAGTCATCCGAGTGGTTCAGCAGAACCTTGCGGAGCTCCACGGGGCCCGTGAAGGTCGTCCCGTCGGGAAGCTTCGCGGTCGGATCGATTCGCGTGCCGGCGGCATCGACGTCGCGCCACTCGCCGATCGCGTCGAAATTCTCGAGCGCGAAACCCAACTCGTCCATCTGCGCGTGACAGCTCGCGCACACGGGATTGGCGCGGTGTCGCGCCATCTGCTCGCGCATCGGGAGAACCTTCGCCGGATCCCGTTCGTCCTTCAGCTCCGGGACGTTGGCGGGAGGCGACGGCGGCGGCGTACCGAAGATGTTCTCCAGAATCCACTTGCCGCGGATCACTGGCGACGTCCGGTTCGCGCGCGACGTGTCGGTCAGAATCGAGCCCTGACCGAGCAGGCCCCGACGCGCGCTGTCGGGCGGGAGCGTGACGCGCCGGAATCGTTCGCCGTACACGCCCGCGATCCCGTAGTGCCGCGCCAGACGCTCGTTGAGGAAGGTGTAGTCGGCGTCCAGCAGGTCGAGCACGCTGCGGTCCCCGCGGACGATGCTGTCGAAGAACAGCGACGTCTCGTTCTCGAACGCCTGCCGCAGGTTGTCGTCGAAGTGAAACAGCAGTTCCGGACTGGGCCTGAAGCCGGACACGTTGCGGGTGTGGAGCCACTGGCCGGCGAAGTTGCTCGACAGCGCATCCGCGCGCGGATCGGCGAGCATCCGCTTCACCTGCTGTTCGAGGACGCCCGGATTGTGCAGCGTCTTCTTCTCCACGATGCTCAGGAGCTCGTCGTCCGGGATGCTGCTCCACAGGAAAAACGACAGACGCGAGGCCAGCTCCGCGTCGGTGAGGCGGTATGCCGTGCCCGGCGCCGCGGTGTCCGGTTGCCCCTCGAAGCGGAACAGAAAATTGGGGCTCACGAGGATGCTGCGGAGCGCCAGCTCGAGACCGTATTCGAAGCTCGCCGGACCGCCGCCGGCGTCACGCACGCCATCGCGGTATCGCGCCATCGGGATCCGGAGATCCTCGTCCGTCACGTGCCGCCGATACGCGTGTCGCGCTACATTCGTGATGATGGTTCTCGCGCAAGTGGCCTCGTCGGCGGGTGACGTCGGCCGGCACAGCAGCAGTCGGTTTCGGCTGGGCGAATCGGAGATCGCCGTCGCCGCGGAGGCGGTTGGAGCGGTGATCGTCAGGCTGGAGATTCCCGGCTCGCCATTGCCGGCTCGATAGGGATCGCGGCGCAAGTACGGGTCGAACAGATCTTCGAGGACGGCCGACGTCTTCTGGACGAAATACGCCTCGACGAGATGAGAGCCGGCCTGGACCGGCGCGCGGAACTGAAGGGCGTCGAGAGCCTTCTTCGTCCGCTCTTCCCCGCGCAGCTTTGCGCTCTCAGGCCCGCCGACGATCGTCGTCCACACCCGCGCCTGATCGAGGCTGACGTCGAGCTGTTGCGGTTCCGCGGTGAGCCCCATGATGCCGCCGTCGGCGCCGCTCTCCTTCAACCGCAGCTGGAACAGGTACTCGCCGGCAACCGGAAACTCGTAGCGAATTGCCAGTCCACCGCGCGATCCCCACGGCAGATCCTCGCTCCAGCGCGCGCCCTGGTTGCGGTCGGTCGGGACGAAGATTGTCTCTGGCGATTGCGATCCGCGAACGCGTCCCAGCGCCATCTGACTGATTCGCACCGCCGCTCCGAGATAGCGTTCCGCGAGGACCGGCGACAGCGACAGCGCGTCGGCGTTGTTGTCGAAGCCGTAGGCCGCGCTGTCTGCCGGCAGCAGCGACGCCGGATCGATCTCGAGCGCGAACAGGTCGCGGATGGCGTTCCGATATTCGGCGCGGTTGAGACGATGGAGTGTCGGCCGGCCGGGGTTGGGATGTTCGAGCGCGGCGCGGTCGAGGCTCGCTTCGAGCCACGCCGCGGTGCTGTCTGACAGCGCCTTGTCGGGACGCGGGCGGCCGACCGGCGGCATCGCGCCCGTCCGGAGCTTGCGGACGACTTTTTCCCAGACCTCGGCGTGTGCGCCGACCTGCTCCACATCCAGCGCATCGAGCGCGAGCCCGGCAGTCTTGATTCGCGTGTTGTGGCAGGTGACACAGTACTTGTCGAAGACGGCCCGAGGCGTGGGGTCCGACTGCGTTGACGCGGGCCTCCCCTGCACGGCGTGCGCGGCAGGACCGATCGCACACAACACCGCGACTGCCGCCCGGCGATATGCCTTCATCGCTTGATCTCTTTTCCCTCGGGGATCGCCGCCGCACACGGAGACGGGCACGTCATTTCCTTTGCGCCCAGTTTCCGCAGCAATGCCGCCGTCTGCGGCTGCGCCGCGAACGAATTGCCGTACTCGACGCCGTCAGCAACGATCAGCGGCGTGCGCCCGTCGATGGCGACGACGTCGAGCTTCGCGCCCTTGTCGAACAGGTACTGCACGACGCTGTTTGCGCCTCGGTAGGCGGCCGCGTGCATCGCGGTCTCGCCGAGATCGCTGACCGCGTTCACGTCGGCGCCGACCTCATCGACCATCAGCGTGACCGCCTCCAGCACCTGGCTCTCCGACGCGCGATCCTGGTTCGAGGCCCACGCGATGCCCGCCGCGGCCATCAGCGGCGTGATGTTCTCCTCGGTGTTGATGGTCGGGTCGGCGCCGTGGGCGAGCAACAGGCGCATCACCGCGACGTCGGCCGCCTTGGCGGCGAGGAGAAACGCGGTGGCGCCGGCGAGATGCCGGCGATATCTCGCGCCGGACCATCGCGGTTCTTCCATGCTGATGCGGCCGTCGACGTCCGCTCCGTGCGCCAGCAGCGACGTGATGACGCGGATCCGATCGAACTGCACCGCGATGAACTGATCGCTGGTGTGCCAGTTGGCGACATGCACGGCGGCATGCAGCGGCTTCCCGAAGATGTTGCCCCTGGTGACGCCCTCGGAATCGCGCTCGTTGTTGGTGAGCTTGCGGTATTTGAGCTCCATCGGCCTGGCGCGTACGCCCTGCACCGTGAGCTCCGTCGATCCGCCCTCGACGTTCGGATCGGCGCCCTTGTCGAGCAGCAGGTCGACGAGATCCGCGTGGCCGTTGATCACCGCTACGAGCAGCGGCGCCGCGCCGTCCGGCCGCTTTTCGGCGACGTCCGCTCCCGCCGCGAGCAGCGCGCGGACGGCGGCCATGTCGCCGCGACGCACGGCGAAGATGAGCGGCGTGGTGCCGGCGTTGGAACGCGCATGGACGTCGGCGCCGCGATCGATCAGCGCCTGCACCACGGTTCCGTGCCCCGCCGCGGCCGCCCACATCAGCGCCGTTTGCCCGTTCCAGCTCTCCTTCGCGTTGACGTTCGCGCCGCCTTCGAGCAGCGCCTTGACCGCGTCCGCGCGGTCTGTCCGCGCGGCGAGCATCAGCGGAGTCTCGCCAGCACGCACCGCGCGGTTCGGATCGGCTCCGCCCTTCAGCAGCAGATTGATGACCGCGGCATTGCCGTTGCCCGCGGCCAGCGCAAGCGGCGTCACGCCGTAGTTGTTCGCTGAATCGACGCTGGCGCCGGCACGGATGAGCAGCGCCGTCGTATCGGCGTCGTTCAGGTACGCGGCCCAGTGCAACGCCGTCGCGCCGTCGCGCTGCGGCGCGTTGACGTCGGCGTGCGCCTTCAACAACGACTGCACGGCCTGGTTGTCGGCGCGCTGGACCGCGTCGGCGAGCGGCGCGGCGTCGCGCGCCGCGGCGATGCCGAGTACGAAGACCGTTGGGGCGAGCCACAGCGTCGGAGCGCATCGCACGCGCATCGGCTAAACCCTCTTATTCACGCTAGATACTACAACGGGCGGGGACCCTCGTTTCATTCCTTGTCGGGGCGCCGAGCCTGAGCCATCCAGCGTCCTGTCGCCTTTTCCCGGCCGTTCTCGATATCTGAATCAGAGAGGTTTTGGCCCCGGTTTCCTGATTGATGTCGAGGAGGTTTCAGTGATGAAAGTCGGACGATTCGTGACGCAACTCGGGCATTCCATGATCGGCACAGCCCTGTGCATGAGCTTTTCGTCGTCGCCGGCGCTGGCGCAGGATCACGACCACGTCGTGATGTCGCAGGCGCCGCAGACGGCGGAGCAGAGCAAGCAGGCGAACGAGCTGGTGGCGACAGTCCGCGAAGTGACCGAGCGCTTCAAGGACGTGTCGCAGGCCGGCCCTGACTATTCACTTCTGTTTGGCTGCGTCAGCGGCGGCGATTACGGCGCGATGGGACTTCACTTCGTGAACATGAAGCTCGTGGGCGACGGCACGATCGACGTGGCGACGCCGGAGATCCTGCTCTACGAGCCGACCTCCAACGGACGGCTGCGACTCACCGGCGCGGACTATCTGGTATTTGCGGCGGACTGGAACAAGGATCACGCGCATGCGCCGGAGCTGAACGGACAGCTCTTTCACTTCTTCGACGCCCCGAACCGCTTCGGGCTCCCGCCGTTCTACACGCTGCACGTGTGGGCGTGGAAGGACAACCCGCTCGGCACGTTCACGAACTGGAATCCGAACGTATCGTGCGACGGCTTCAACGGGGTGAGTCAGTAAGCGGCGCCAACGAGATCCCGAAACGATTCTGGTGCCGGGGACGTCGGGTGCCGTCCCCGGCCCAGTGAAGTCGCCGCTTACGGTTGAGGTCGGCGCGGGCCGCGCCTTTTGTTCCGATTCGGGTGAGGCTGTCAGACTAATTTCTGCAGTAGGGCTCTTCCATACCAAGGACCCCTCGCGTGAGGTTCGCCGACAGAAGTCCTTGCGCTTCCAGACGTTGACATCGAACACCGTCAACGCGCCCGCCGTCGCCGTCGTACGCGCCGCTGCGGCGCCCCGTCTTGCAGGGCCGACGTCCTGACGAATTCTTCATCTGCCGCGTCCGTCAGTCGGGCGACGCGACCTCGAGGAGTTTCGATGGCCGAGCCAACACACCGCGCGACTGCATTGACACTCAGCGGAGGCGGCCGATTCCGGTTGCGCCGCGTGCGCGCGCTCATCGCGGCGCTCGTGATCAGCCCGTGCGTCCTCCTCGCCGCCGATCAGCACATCGGGGAGGTCGCGACCGCGGGCGCACTGCAGCCGGGCACGGCAGCGCCGCCGACGAAGGTCGGAAGTCTCGTCGCCGGCGCGTTCAACGACGCAACCGGCCATTCGGCACAGTCGCACCTGGTGTACGCGCCGAACGCGGGCGTCTGGTGGCTGTTCTCGCTGTCGTCGGCGCACGATGCGCTCAACGATCACACCGTGCGCAGTTACTACAGCAGCGGACCGAATCTGGCCACGGCAACCTGGACGGCCGCGACCCCGAGCCCTCATCTCGGCAACGCCGGGTTCGCGACCGATTCGGTGTTCGCCGGCGGACGTTCGCTGGGCGTCGCAGTTCTGAGCATCGGCGGCACCGACTACGCGCACGTGTTCGCATCGACCGCCTTCGACGGCCAGGTGGCTTCGAATGGGCAGATCCGGGCTCGGCTCGGCGCCAACGCGATCGCGTGGGAATCGTGGGACAACCCCGGTTCACCGAATGCGGCGTCGCAATGGCAGGGACCGGCGAGCTCGGGCAATCCGAGTGCGGGCTCGACGCATTCGTCGTGGGGCAACGTCGTCGGCATCTCGACCGGCGGCTTCGTCCATCACTCGAGCGTCACGATGGATCAGGAGGTGGACTGCAACGCCGCCCGGTCGACGAACGCGGACATCGCCGCGACCTGGATCAACGGGTTTGGCGCCAACTCCGTCGGCGCGTCCCCTCCGCATACGACCGCCGTCATCGACAAGTCGATGACCTTCGAATGCAAGTCGCTGGCATTTGCGCCGCTGGCCTCGAACGTCATGCTCGCCGTCTACAGCAACGGCGCCGCGCCGCAGCCGATGCTCACGAACCTGCGCTTCCAGAAGTCGGGCGCCGGCGGGACGTGGACCAGTGTTACGGGGTCGAGCGGCGGTAATGGCAAGGTCTTTTCAACCGACGCGACGATCGATGCGAACGACTGGACGCTGGTGCCGGTCAGCACAGATGTGATCTTCACGTTTCGCCGCGACGCGTCCGGCGCCGGCATCGACGGCGCCGTCTACGTGCCCGCGTCGAACGTGTGGACATCGATGTCCGCTGCGCCGCCGGTGTTCGGCCCTGGACAGGTGCCGAAAAGCGGCGCGGGTCTGTTCGGAGCAACCGACGGCACGAACGTCTGGCTGTTCTGCATCAACAGCGATCCCGCCAATTCAATCCTGTACAGCGCGTTCAACGGTACCGCGTGGACACCCTGGGCAGCCGTTCCCGGCACGGATAGCGGCACCCAGACGCGCAGTTTCATTGCCGGTTATCCGCGCGTGGCAGGCGGCCAGGTCGGGTTGATCTGGACGGAAGGCACGACAACGTTCGACGTGGTCACCGCGGCGCTCGCGACGGCGACCGACACGACGCTGCCTTCCGTGTCGATGACGGCACCGGCAAACGGCGCGACGGTCTCGGGTGCTGCGGTCACGGTGTCAGCGGCTGCGGCCGACAACGTCGGCATCGCCGGCGTTCAGTTCATCCTGGACGGTACGAACCTCGGTCCCCAACTGACCTCGAGTCCGTACACGATCGCGTGGGACACGACCGCGACCATCAACGGGGCGCACACGCTGACGGCCGTCGCGAGAGACGCGGCCAACAACGCCGCGACCGCCGCCGCGATCACCGTCATCGTCAACAACGCGCCGCCGCCAGACACGACGCCGCCTTCCGTGTCGATGACGGCACCGGCAGACGGCGCGACAGTCTCGGGTGCTGCAGTCACGGTGTCAGCGACGGCGGCCGACAACATCGGCGTCGCCAGCGTCCAGTTTATCCTGGACGGTACGAACCTCGGCCCCAGACTGAGTTCCAGTCCGTACACAATCACGTGGAACACGAGCGCCGCCGTCAACGGTGCGCATACGCTGACCGCCGTCGCGCGAGACGCGGCCAACAACGCCGCGACCGCCGCCGCGATCACCGTCATCGTCAACAACG
>DATFWL010000479.1:0-24485 GCA_035259385.1 Vicinamibacterales bacterium
TCCAGACGTCGGTCTGCCGCTTCGTCGCCTTGCCGAACACCGTCGTCCGGGTGATGTCGGACTGATAGCCTTCCACGCTGCAGCCGTCGTCCACCTGGACGACGTCGCCTTCCTTCAGTTTCTGCGGCGTGATGCTGCCGTGTGGAAACGCGGTGTATTCGCCGAAGCTGACCGCGACGTCGGCGGTCGTGGCGCCGAGCGCCCGGTACGCCGCCATGATGTTCGCGCGCAGATCGCCCTGCGTCATGCCCTCGCGGAGCGCCGCGAATGCCGCCTCGTAGGCCGCGATGGTGATGTCGTTGGCGCGCTGCATCAGCGCGATTTCGGCCGGCGACTTGATCATGCGGCACCCGGCCGTGACCGCGTCGGCGCTGACGTAGTCGATCGCCGGCGCCTCCTTGCGGATGCCGTTGAAGACGAAGAAGCGCAGCCGCTCCTCGATGCCGACCGAGCCGGTCGAGATGCCGCGATCTCTGAGAATCTGCGCGACGAGCCGGTAGGGGCTCTCGTCTTCCTGCCACGTCCGGAGGTCGCGTCCGCCGACTTCGATCAGCTCGCGCGCCCGCGCTTCCTCGAATCCCGGGCTGACCCACGCGGGATCGCCTTTCGCGGGAATCACCGTCACGAACGGGCGCTCGCTCAGTCCCCAGCGCACGCCGGCGAAGTAGAACATGCTCGATCCACCCTCGAGCACGATGGCCGCGATGCGGTTGTCGGTCATCAGGCGGCGCGCTTTCTCCAGGCGGGCGGCGCGCTCTGCGGACGTGATCGCCACGACGCCGGCCATCATCGGCTTCAGCGCGCGGATCGACTCGGGCACGTTCGCGGCGCTCTGAGCCTCCGCGTCGCGGACGCGAGCGGCCGCGAGCGCGCTGATGCCGGCGGTCGCCGCCGCAGATCGCTTCAGAAACTCTCGACGTGTGGACATGATCCGCATGCATGCCTCTCGAGCAGACGCTCGGCTAAAGCCTTCGCGCTACGCCGAATTGGAAACGCGCCGCGCTGTTAACGATCCGACCTACCTGACCCACCCGACCCGCCCGAATCACTTGGTCGTGCCGGCGCAACCGACAGCACGCGCGTGCGCGGGAGATGCTCGCGATCGACCGCGCGCCCGTCCTTCCAGACCGCGTCAACCCTGCGGATGTTGCCGATGTCGGCCAGCGGATCGGCGGTGAGCAGCACGAGATCGGCGAGCTTGCCCGCTTCGATGGTGCCGAAGTCGTGCAGTCCACGCGCGGCGAAAGCGCCGCTCTTCGTCGCCGCCACGATCGCCTGCGACGGCGTCATGCCGAGCTCGACCAGCCCTTCGATCGCGAGAATCGTTCCGATGCCGTGATCCTGGTCCTGCGGCTTCGGCGTCCGGGTGAGCTCCGGCGCGGCGGCCCAGTAGCTGTCGGTGCCCGGCGTGACGCGCGCGCCGGCGCGGATCAGCGCCTGGGCGTTCCGCCGGCGCATTTCGAGGTCGGCGCCGGCGTCCGCGGCCTCTTTCCGCTTCTCGGCCGTCGTCTTCTCGCGCGGCGGCGTCGGCCGCTCTTTCTCGGCCTCCTGCTTTTTCTTCTCGTTTTCCTCTCTGGTCTTCAGGTGCCGCTTCCACGCCGGGCCGGTGATCGTGCTGACGAGCATCGAGCAGACGAGACCGCGGTCGCGGATCGAGGCCACGAGGTCCGCGGGCAGCTCGCGGCGGTCGAGCATCTCGGGGTGCTGGATGCCGTCGATGCCGGCAGCGATCGAGGCGCGCAGCCCCTCGACGCTCGTCGAGTGCGTCTCGACGAACAGGTTGCGCGCGTGGCCGGCGTCCACGATCACCCGCTGCGCCTCGGGCGAGAACCCGATGAAGGTCGGCTCCGAGAAGTGGCTCGTGCCGCCGTACTTCAGGAAGTCCGGCCGTTTGTCGATGTACGCGTCGATCGCCTGCCGCAGTTCCCGCGGATCCATCGCCATCAGCTCTTCGCCGCCGCCCTGGGCGATGTAGTCGTTCATCTGCTCCTGGAACAGCGTGAGCTGTCCCATTACCCGGCTGAACGAGAACGAATACGGACCGCTCCAGCCGAGGATGTTGCCGGCGGCGAGGATCCGCGCGCCGACCTGCTCGCCGCGCGCGATCTGATCGCGAACCTTCGTCAGCGGCACGAGCGCGCCGTAGCTGTCGCGCACCGTGGTGATTCCGTAGCTCAGATCGATCTGCGACGCCTCCAGCACGATCTCGTCCTGCCGTGGCTGGTAGCGGACGAGCGATTCATAGCGATCGTTCTGTCCGCCGTAGAGCGACAGGTGGACGTTGGTGTCGATGAAGCCCGGCACGATCCATCGCCCGCGTGCGTCCACTTGCTCTGCCGCTGGTGGAATCGTCACCGCGCCGCGCGGGCCGACTGCCGTGATTCGTGCGCCCTCAATCAGGACGACCGCGTCGCGAATGGGTGCGCCGCCGTTGCCGTCGATGACCGTGCCGCCGACGATGGCGGTTCGCGCCGGCGGCGACTGCGCGGAGAGATGGCCCAGTGCGAGCGCCAACCCGGCGCCGCCGAGAAACAGTCGAGTCAGTTGACGCATGGTCCGTCACTCTACTATGGAGCGGCGGGACCAGCGGCGAATCATCGCGTCCGCGACATCCGGCCAACGCATTCCCGCTACAATCACCGCCCTGAATGCCTCTGGCGGCTGGCTCGCGCCTCGGCCCGCACGAGATCGTTGCCCCGCTCGGCGCCGGCGGAATGGGCGAGGTGTATCGCGCAACCGATACGCGGCTGAAGCGCCAGGTCGCGATCAAGATCCTTCCCGCCGATCTCGCAGCCGACCCGGCGCGTCTGGCGCGGTTCCAGCGCGAAGCGGAAGTGCTCGCCTCGCTGAATCATCCGCAGATCGGCGCCATCTACGGCCTCGAGGAGTCGAACGGGCTGACGGCGCTGGTCATGGAGCTCGTCGAAGGCGCGACGCTCGCCGACCGCATTGCCCAGGGGCCGATTCCGGTCGACGAAGCGCTGCCGATCGCGAGACAGATTGCGGATGCGCTCGAAGCCGCGCACGACCAGGGGATCGTCCACCGCGATTTGAAGCCGGCCAACATCAAGGTGAGAGACGACGGCCACGTCAAAGTGCTCGACTTCGGCCTTGCCAAGGCGCGCGAACGCAGCGGCGATTCCTCGAGCGGCATCAACCTGACGGCGAATGTCTCGGCCTCGCCGACCCTTGCGTCTCCCGCCGTGTCACAGGCCGGCGTGATTCTCGGCACCGCCGCGTACATGTCGCCCGAGCAGGCGCGCGGCCGCGCCGTGGACAAGCGCACCGACGTCTGGGCGTTCGGCGCGCTGCTCTACGAAATGCTGACCGGTCGGCGCGCCTTCGACGGCGAAGACGTCGGCGAGCTGATCGCGGCCGTCCTGAAGACGACGCCGGACTGGTCCGCGATTCCTGCTGACGTTCCGCCACACGTCGTGACGCTGGTCAAGCGCTGTCTCGAGAAGGACCTCAAGATGCGCATCGGCGACATCGCGGTCGCGAGATTTCTGTTGTCGAGCGACGCGCCAATCGCCGCGCCGCCGCCCGCTGCGACATCCGTCTCGGGCGGAACCGCGCGAGCCGTGCGTCAGCTGCCCTGGATCGCCGCGGCGCTGCTGGTTGGAGTGTTGGCCGGGTGGCTGCTGCCGCGGCGAACCAGCGACGCCAGGCCGGTGACGCACCTGCAAATGGACGTCTTGCCCGCGGCGCAGATCGCAGTGAGCCTCTTCGCCGGCGAGCGTCCGGCGCGCATCTCGATCGCGCTCACGCCGGACGGCCGCCGCGTCGTCTTCGTCGGATCGCTTGCAGGCTCACCAGTGTCGCGGCTCTATGAGCGTTCGCTTGATCGAGTCGATGCCGCGCCGCTCGCTGGCACCGACGGCGCCACGGCGCCGTTCATCTCACCGGACGGCGAGTGGGTCGGTTTCGTCGCGGACAACAAGATCAAGAAGGTCGGGCTGGGCGGCGGGGCGGTGAACGCGGTGTGCGACCTGCCGCCGGGCCCGTTCTGGGGTGCGAGCTGGGGTGAGGACGGCAACGTGTACTTCGCGTCTCGGACTCTGTTCAAGGTGCCGTCCGGCGGCGGGACTCCGGTCGCAGTCACGACCGCCGCTCCGCTCAAAGGCGATCGTCAACTGCTGCCGCAGCTTCTGCCCGGCGGAAAGGCGCTCTTGTTCACGGCGCTTCCGGACATCGTCCTGCTGACGCTCGCCGACGGACGGCAGCGCACGCTGATCGAAGGAGGCACCGACGCCCGCTACGTCGACACCGGACATCTCGTCTACATGAAGAGCGGCACGCTGATGGCGGTGCCTTTCGACGTGAAGTCACTGCAGGTCACCGGCGCGCCGCTGGCGGTGATCGAAGGCGTCATGCACGGCGTGAACGCCGGCAATGGCAACGATGAGACGGAAGTCGGGCAGTTCTCGATCTCGAAGTCGGGAACCATTGTCTACGCGCTCGGCGGCATCGTGCCGAACCGGAGGGCGACGCTCACCTGGGTCGATCGGCATGGCAATGCGCAACCGCTGGCGGGCGCGTCCGGTCGTCCGTTTTACAATCCGCGTCTGTCGCCGGACGGCCGGCGAATACTCATGGCGATCCGCCGTGACGGGAGCCGCGACACCGACGTCTGGGTCCACGACACGGAGCGCGGCACGACAACGAGGTTGACGCTCGACGGCGGCAGCTATCCGCTCTGGTCACCTGACGGCGCACGCGTCATCTACGCGCTCGGGCAGAACCGGGCGGCGAACCTCTACATGATCAGCGCCGACGGCAGCGGGAAGGCCGAGCGGCTGACGACGAGCGACGTGCCCCAGACGCCGACCTCGTGGTCTCCGGGCGCGAACGCGATCGCGTTTCTGCAGCGGCCGACTCCCGACACGTTCGGCATCTACGTGCTGCCGATGGGCGGGTCGTCCGTGCCTAAGCCGTCGCTCTTCCTCGAATCGCGCGTCGCGCTCTCGTTCGCCGAATTTTCACCGGATGGACGCTGGATGGCCTACGTCTCGAGCGAGTCAGGCAGGTCGGAGGTGTACGTGCTGCCGTATCCAGGACCCGGCCCGAAGATTCAGGTATCGACGATGTTCGGCGGAGAACCGGTCTGGACGGCGCACGGCCGCGAACTGCTGTTCCGTGGTGCCACCGAGAAGACGATGCCGATCTTCGCGGCTGCTATCGACGGGGTGTCGCCGCTGCGCGTCGGCGTGCCGCACCTGCTGTTCGAGTCGAAGAACGGCGAATACGATCGCACCGTTCCCGATCGCGCATGGGATGCGAGCGCCGACGGCCAACGGCTGCTGCTCGTGAAGAACGATCCGACAGCCGACAAGCCTGTCACGACCCTGCACGTCGTGCTCGGCTGGACCGAGGAGTTGAAGCGCCGCGTCAGGAATTAGGAATATGGAATGTCGACGCTGATCCTGACCGGCCAGCGCACCGCCGCCCTCGCCTTCGATCCGGCCGGCGATTGCGCGTTCCGTCTCGCGACGACGCCGACCAGCCAGGCGCCCAGCAGGACGGCGCAGTCGATGCCTGTCAGCGGTGACAAGGTCGCGGTCGAGGACAGGTCCGTCCCCGCTGCCGTGCCCTGCTCGATGAAGATGGCGCTGACGACCCCCATGGCAAGCACGGCGACGATTCCTGCCCGCTTCATAAGCCTTCCTCCGCCTGTTATGGCGTCCGCGGCTTCCGATTGCGTCCCGTATAACGCCGTGCTGTGCAGAACCGAACAGGACTGACTCGAACGTAATCGAGCGGTCACGAATGACGCGGCGGTCGCGGGCGTGCTGTGGTGGAGGCGATCGAGGCGCGAGGCCGGAAGGCATGAAGGGCGCCTTCCGGCCAGGCCAGCCGACGTGGGGGCATCCGGCCGAAAGACCGGGCTTACACGTTCACATCTGATCCTGATCCTGACCCTGATCGTCATCGTCGTCGTCGGTTCCCTTGCCTTGCTTGTCGCGCGTCGCGGCGTCGGCATTCACGAGCCCCGCGCCCGTGAACAGGTTGACGGGCCGTTTCGGCGCGACGACGATCTGGCCTGTTCGCGTCGAGTTGTCGTCGAACGTCACCGTGACGGTGGTGCCCTCGAAGCGATCCGCGTCGATCTGCGTGAAACCGACCGCCGAGTCGAAGACGCTGGTCCCGAACTCGAGCGCGTCCCCGGCGCCGAACGATCCCGGCGCAAAAGTCAGCGTGAAGCTGGTGCTCGTCCGCGAGTAGGTGATGTCGGAGGCGGTGACGCCCTTCGCCGTGCCGACGTGGAAGCGACCGAGGTTCGCCGATACGAGGAGGCTCGAGGGTGCGACGTCGAACTTCACCGATCGAACCGTACGTGGCGACAGCGGCAGCACGTTCAGCCGGAAGAAATGCGCCCAGCGGGTCCAGTCCTCCAGCATCGTCGCGACAACGTTTCCGGCGATGGTTGCGGAGATCGAGCGATCCGCCGCGAGGGGGATCCGTGTCGCCGTCTTCTGCAGCCGCTTGTACAGCTTCTTCGGCTTCATCGAGCCGGGGCCGCCTTCGTGCTGGAGGACGAGCGCGGCCACGGCGGCAACGTCGGGCGCAGCAGCGCTCGTGCCGAAGAAGTTCGGCAGACCGTTGCCCTCGGCGTCGAACCCGAAGAAGGTCGTGTCGACGCCATCGATGCCGGTGATCTGTGGCACGAACCGGACTTCCGGCTCGTCACGATGCCGGCCTTTGTCGTCGAAGAATATGTTGACAGGGCCACGCGAGCTGTAATCCTCGGGAAACTTCAGGTTCCCGTAGTACATCGCCGCGACGCCCTGTCCGCCGCGCGCCGCCGCGTGGCCGAAGATCGACCCTGAATTCTGCAGGTCGCTCACGCCGAGGCCGTTGATGTTCACGTACTTCACATGGCGCGCCGGCCCGCCGTTCTTGTTCGTGATCACGATCTGGTAGGTGCTGACGTTCGCGCCGCCGTGGATCTCACCAGGGAACGGCGGCAGGATCACGAGTTCGAACGGCTCATCGGTCTGCGCATTGTCGTCGGTCGTGTAGAAGCCGGGGAAGGCCGGCGACACCGGATCCATCCAGTGACCGGCCTCGTCGAAGACGAGGATGTTGAAGTCGGTCTTCACGCCGCCCTGGAAGAACGGCTCGTCCCACTGGAACGAGATGAAATTCGCCAACGCGGTGGTGAACCTGAGCGAGATTGTCGTGCTGCCGTCGCGGTTGACGAACGTCTGAAAGCTCTGCGGCTTCAGGTCAGCCGGGATTTCCGACAACTTCAGGTTCTCCTTGCCCGCGTCGACCAGCGCCTGCGCCCGCGCAAACGACGTCGGCCGGTACCTCGCCTCGTACGCCTCGATGCCGTTGTTGCCGGCGGACGAGAAATATCCCGCGCCGTCCTCCGAGACCGCATCGACCGCCTGCGCGACAATGCCGTCGGAGAACATCGGCTCATCGAAGTAGATCACATCGTCCACGATCACGTCGGCGTGGAACTCGTCGCGCAGCCGCAGGATGTTGTTCGCAAACGACACCTCGCCGTTGAACGCGCTGGCGAACCCGAGCATCGAACCCGGCGCAACGTCGTGAATCAGCTGCATCATCGCCCGGCCTTCGTCGCTCCCGGTCGGATCTGAGATCTCTTCCACGACGACGACGCCGGCGGGCAGATCGCCGGATGCCACATCCTGAGCGGCGTGCGTCGAGCACGTCGGACACTTGTCGTAGCTGTCCGACAGCGCGCCGACGCGAATGCCGGTGCCGTCGATCCCGCGTGCCTGCGCGAGGTCGGCCTTCTGGACCGCGACCGCCTGGCTCTGCACCGACCCGGCAAACTTGAACGGACGCTGTACCGCGAAGATGGACGTCACGCCAATCTCCCACGACGTGGACCGCGCCGCCCACAGCGGGAGGAACCCTTCGATCACGCGCTTGTCGATCCTGCTGATCGCCTGCAGCCGGAAGCCCTCGGCGGCCAGCATCGGCAGCGCCTGATCGACCGTCACGCTGGAATTGAGGTGGATGTTCACGAGCACTTCGTCGCTGCCGGACGTCAGGTGGTGTTTCAGCGCATCGAGCAGCTTCGGGTTGTTCGACTCGTACAAGCGCACGAGCTCGTCCATACCGCCGCCGAGCGTGCCGGTCTGAGCCGATGCCGGAGGAGCAAGTGTGATGATCGAGACGGCGGCCGCGATCGCGGATGCGATCGATGTCGAACGGACACGCATGGATCCCTCCTCGGTTTACGGATGCGGTCCGGGATTAAGCATCCGTCATGCGTGAGGAGTCAAGGTGCGTTGCGCACAAAAGTTACCCATTGCGCAGCGAACGGAAAAAGGACGCTACGAGCGAGCGCCGTTTGAATGCGAAGGCAGCTGCAGCCGCGCGCGAAGACCGCCAAGCGGCGAGGAATCCAGCGCAATGGATCCGCCGTACACGTCAGCGAGATCGCGAACGATCGCGAGGCCCAGTCCCGATCCGGGTGCCGTCTCGTCGGCACGGACTCCGCGCCGCAGTACCATCGCCCGCATCGTTGGATCGATCCCCGGGCCGTCGTCGTCTACGGTAATCGAGACGCTGCCGTTGCTCGCCACCGACGAAACGACGATTCGCGCGCGTGCCCACTTGCACGCGTTGTCGAGCAGGTTGCCGAGCATCTCGTCGAGATCCTCGCGCTGGCCGCGGACGATGTGATCCGGCGCGACGTCGAGCTGGATCGTCACTCCACGATCGGCATGCAGGCACATCAGCGTCCGCGCCAGGCCGTTGGCGGACTCGAGGATGGTCGCGCGCGCGCCCGGCGCCGCGCCTGATGCGGCCGCCCGCGCCTGGGCGAGGTGATAGTCCACCTGACGCCGCATGCGATCGATCTGCTGTTCGATCGACCCGGCGAGCTCGCCGTCGCCGCCGGCCCTCGCGCGCGCCGCTTCCTGGGTGAGCACCGCGAGCGGCGTCTTCAGGCCGTGCGCCAGATCCCCGGCCTTTGCAACGGCGCGGCGCACCGCCTGCTCGCGATGATCGAGCAGCGCGTTGAGATCGGCGACGAGCGGCGCGACTTCGGAGGGATAACGGCCGGTGATCTGCCGGTCGCGTCCATCGCGGACGTCCGACAACCCGGCGCGCAGGTGATCGAGCGTCGACAGGCCTTTTCGCACCTGCCAGAAGCCGAGCGCGAGACATACGACCGCCACTGCGAGCGATTCGCCCGGATGGGTGAAGAAGACGTGCAGCAGGAAGGCGTGTTCGATCGGATGTCCGAGCAGCACGGCGATCCCGACGACGCTGGTGACCGTGAGCAGGCCGATCGTCCAGAGCGCAGCGCCGATCAGCACGCGTGCGCGCAGCGACAGCGTCATCACTGGTCGCCCTCCATGCGGTAGCCGAGACCGCGAACGGTCTCGATCAGCGACGCCCCGAGCTTGCGGCGCAGCCGCGCGACGAACACCTCGACCGTATTCGAATCGCGGTCGGCGTTCTGCGCGTAGATGTGCTCGGTCAGTTCGCTCTGGGAGACGACGCGTCCGCGGTGGTGCATCAGATACGACAGGACGCGGAACTCGTGGCTGGTGAGCTTCACGGGCGCGCCGTCGAGCGTCACCTTCGCGGCGCGCGGATCGAGGGCGACGGCGCCGCAGCGCAGCTCCGGCGTCACCTGCCCGGTGGCGCGCCGAATCAGGGCGCGCAGGCGTGCGAGCACCTCTTCGACGCGGAACGGCTTCGACACGTAGTCGTCGGCGCCGCTGTCGATGCCCTGTACCTTCTCGTGCCAGCTTCCGCGCGCGGTGAGGACGATGACCGGCATCGCAAGACCCGTGTCGCGCCAGCGGCGGAGGAGCGTGAGCCCGTCCACTTTCGGAAGGCCGAGATCGAGGACGACCGCGTCGTAGCGCTCGGTCTGCGCCAGGAAATCGGCCCGGTCGCCGTCCGCAGCAGCGTCCACGGCATAGCCGGCGTCGCCAAGCGCGCCGGTCAACTGCCGCGCGATCCGCGGTTCGTCCTCGACCACTAGAACTCGCATGCGTTTCGAACGCGCAAGACGGTACAGGAACGATCGATCATCGCGCTCCGTGCGGCCTCTGCGTTCTGCCGTTATACCGCACGGACAGCTGAACCGCAGCTGAACGACTCGTTCACGACCCGTTCACCCCTGGCGCGTTAGCGTGGCGCAGAAGGAGACGCGAATGCGCAACGAGCTGAGATGCCGTTCCTGATTGATTTCCGTCACGCTGTTCGCGCGCTGGCCAGGATGCCGATCGTGTCGGCAGTCGTCGTACTGTCCCTTGCGGTCGGGATCGGCGTCAACACGGCTGTGTTCTCGTGGGTCCAGGCAGTCGTGCTGCGGCCGCTGCCGGGCGTGGCCGACGCCGGCGGCATCCTGCTCGTCGAACCGCGTGCGGAAACCGGCTCGTATCCCGGCGTCTCGTGGCGCGAGTACGGCGATCTGCGGGAGCGGCTGCGCACGATCCCCGATCTGATCGCGTTTCGGATGGCGCCGTTCAGCACAGGAGAGCCGGGCCACGTGCAGCGCGCCTACGGCCTGCTCGTTTCGGGAAACTATTTCAGCGCGCTCGGGCTGCGTCCCACCCTCGGCCGGTTTCTTCGCGACGACGACGCATCGCGGCCGGGGGGCGAGCCGGTGATCGTCGTGTCCTACGACTACTGGCAGACCCGACTGGGCGCCGATCGCGACGCGATCGGTCGATTGCTCCGCGTCAACGATCGGCTGCTGACGGTGATTGGCGTCGCGCCGCCGCGATTCCAGGGGACCGCGCTCGGACTGAACTTCGAGATGTGGGCGCCGGCGACGCTCGCACCGCTGCTGCTCAACGGTTCCGCCGAGCTCACCGATCGCTCGCTGCGCGGCTACGGGGCCATCGGGCGGCTCGCGCCCGGCGCGACCCGGGCCCAGGCGCAGGTCGAGTTCGATCGGGTGCTCGACGATCTCGCGCGCGCCTATCCCGAGACCGACGGCAAGCTGCGCGGCGAAGTGCTCCGGTTCTGGCAGGCGCCGCGCGGCCCGCAGCGGATGCTCGCCAACGCGCTGGCGATCCTGCAGGCCATCATGCTCCTGCTGCTGCTGGCGGTCTGCGGCAACACCGCGAACCTGCTGCTCGCCCGCGCGGCCACTCGCCAGCGCGAGATGGGCGTCCGGCTGGCGCTGGGCGCGGCGCGACGGCGCATCGCGCTGCTCGTGTTGAGCGAGAGCCTGCTGCTCGCCGTGGCCGGCGCAGCCGGGGGCGTGCTGCTCGCCACCTGGGCGACCGACGCGCTCCGCGCGGTCCCGATCATCGGCGCCTTCCCAATCAGGTTCCAGACCGAGCTCGACGGCGCCAGCGTCGCCTTCGCGGCCGCGCTGGCGATCGCGTGCGGCATCCTGTTCGGACTGGCCCCGGCGCTCCATCTCGCGCGCGTCGATCCGCAGGAGGCGATCCGATCCGGCAGCCGCGGCGCCGGCCGCAGTCCGTTCCGCAATACGCTGATGGCGGTCGAAGTCGGGCTCGCGCTCGTCGTGCTGCTCGCGGCGGCGATGTTTCTGCGCGCCTTCGGCGATGCGCGCGACACCGATCCCGGCTTCACGCGCGAGGGCGTACTACTCGTCGCCTACGACCTGACCGGCAAGAACATGGACGGGCCGGCGACGCGTGATTTCACGCGGCGGCTCCTCGATCGCGCGCACGCGCTGCCGGCGGTCGAGAGCGCCGCGATTGCGTCCGCGGTCCCGCTCGACATCCACGGCCTGCCGATGCGCAGTTTCAGCGTCGAAGGACGCGTGCGCAGCGAAGCGGCGCCCGATCTGGCGCTGACCAACACCGTCACGCCCGACTACTTCCACACCATGCGGATCGCGATCCGCCAGGGCGCCGATTTCGCACCGCTGGACGATACCTCCTCTCCCAGGCAGGCGATCGTGAATACCGAATTCGTCCGCCGCTTCATCGGCGAGGGCGCGACCATCGGCCGTCGCCTCACGACGCGTGGCGATACGTACACGATTGCGGGCGTCGTGGACACGTCGGTCAGCGAGTCGTTCGGCGAGCCGCCGACGCCGGTGATCTATCTCTCGTACCGCGATCGGCCGAGCGGCCGAGGCGAGATCCATCTCCGCACGCGCGCCGGGGCCGAGGCGCTCCTGGCGCCCGAAGTCGAGCGAATCGTCCGCGATCTCGATCCGACGCTGCCCGTCTACGACGTGCGAACGCTCGCCGAGCACATCGACAAGAACCTGTTCCTGCGCCGCATCCCGGCGCGGATGTTCGTCGTGCTGGGACCGGCGCTGCTGCTGCTCGCCGCCATCGGCATCTACGCCGTCGTCGCCTACACGGTGTCGCGCCGCACGGCGGAGATCGGCGTGCGTCTCGCGCTCGGTGCGACACCACGGCGAGTGTTGATCGACGTGCTGGGCGACAGCATGCGAGTGGTGTTGGCGGGCGCCGCAGTCGGGTGGACGCTCGCCGTCCTCGTCGCCTTGCACCTGGTGAAGGGGCCGATGTATGCGTCGGTCTTTCTTGGCGTGCCGGGGCTGCTGCTGCTGGTCGCAGCGGCCGCCTCCTGGCTCCCAGCCCGTCGCGCAAGCCGCGTCGATCCCGTCGTCGCGCTCAGGGACGAATAGCGTCAGAAGCGCTGACGAACCCCGAACCCCGAACTCCGAACCCCGAACCCCGACGTTTTCCAGGCCCACGCCTTGCACCACATCGGGCGAGGTGATTGGGTATGCGCTTCACATGGATATTGCTGGCGTCGGCGCTGCTTGTCGCCGCTTGCCATCCCGGTCCGGTTGTGAACGCGGGCGCGAAACAGCCGCCGACTGGTGGCACGATCGCTGGCGTCGTCACGACGGCGGACTCTGCCGTGGCGGTGCCCGGCCGTAAGGTGACGGTCATCGAGACCACGAGCGGATCGCGATACGAGACGACGACCGCGGACAATGGCGGATACACCATCAGGGTTCCGCAGGGAACCTACCGCATCGAGGTCGAATTACGGCCGGGCGAGGCGCTCGCCAGGAAGCCGGACGCGACGAAAATCGGGAGCAGCGATCTCGATTCCGGCCGCGACTTCGTGATTACGGCGGCGAAACCGGCACGCTGACGGCGGGAGTCCGCCCCGCCGTCGGTGCAGGAAGTCAGTGGAGGAGCGTACCTGACGCGCCCGACGCGGTCATCCGCCGGCTGATGTCGGCGACGACCGTTTCGGCGCTGCGTCCGACGAAGAGTGTGGCGCCGGCCTGTTCGACGTCGCGCTCCAGCACGGCATCACTCGTGTCGGCGGTCACCGCGGCAAACACGCGCGGGTTGGCTGCCCGCGCGAGAAGCACCAGATGCAGACCGTGGAAGTCGCCGAGGCGAGCTTCCGTCACGAGCACGTCGATCGGCTCCAGGCCGAGGAGATGCTTCGCCGCCTCGAAACCGTCCACGCCGACCGTCTGAAATCCGGCGTCGCGCAGCGCCCGGACAATCAGGGCTCGCGCGTCGGCGTTGGGGTGAACGATTAACGCCACGGGGTACATTTTCTCGGGCAGCACAGCATCTCCAGACCCCTGCTAAGGCTTTAGACGCGCAGCTGGTCGCGGGAATCGCGCCGCGCCGCGAGGTCTGTCGAATCGCCCGGGTCGCGTTCGACAAGGCCATGGGAGGACCGAAAATGGCACCGAAACCGTTACAGACGATTACCCCCTTTCTCTGGTTCGACGGCACGGCGGAGGAGGCGATGAACTTCTACGTCTCCATTTTTCCGAATTCGCGGACGCTCGGCGTCACGCGGTACGGCGAGAGCGGACCCGGTCCAAAGGGCAGCGTGATGACGGCGGCGTTCGTGCTGAACGGCCAGGAGTTCACGGCGCTCAATGGCGGGCCGACGATGGCCTTCACGCCCGCGATCTCGTTCGTCGTTCACTGCGAGACGCAGGCCGAAGTGGACGAATATTGGGTGAAGCTCACCGTCGGCGGTCAGGAGGGTCAGTGCGGCTGGCTGACCGACAGGTTCGGCGTGTCGTGGCAGGTCGTGCCGAATGCGCTGGTCCGCATGCTGCAGGATCCGAAGAAATCGAACCGGGTCGTCGCCGCGCTGATGCCGATGAAGAAGCTGGAGATCGCCGCCCTGCAGCGTGCGTACGATCAGCCGTAGCGCGTCAGGCACTGGCGCGATTCTACGCGAATTGATGCCGTAACTATTCGGCTTTCACGAAAATATTCCCGCCCGGCGCCGCCTCGAGGCGCGCTGGCGTCAGGACTCGAGGAGGAGCTTGTCGACCAGCCCCGCGAGCCGGCGCCAGCGCTCGGTCTGCCTGGTCAGCGCGCGCTCGCCCGACCTGGTGATCGCGTAGTACTTCGCGTCGCGGCTGCTCTCGGTCTTCTGCCACTTGCCCTTGATCCATCCTTTCTGTTCGAGGCGCACCAGCGCGGGGTAGAGCGTGCCCTGGTTGAGCGACAAGGGATGGTCGGACACCTGCTCGAGACGCGTCGCCAGCGCGTAGGCGTGCAGCGGCCCGAGCGTGACCAGTGCGCGCAGGACGATCAAATCGAGCGTCCCCTGCAGGAGCTCGACATGAGGGCCGTCACCAGGCATGCGATGACGATGTCACGCGCTGCACTTGGACGTCAAGTAGACGCGCCCGTCGCTCGTATTCGGCTGGGTCTCGGCTCCAACCCCGGCAGCGGCGCGACGGCCAGCTTTGCGGCTCGCCTGAGCTCCCCAGACCGTTTGGTAAGGGAGTTGCTGTCGCAACCCGTACTCATGTCGTTAGCGTGGTCTTGTGACCACATGTTGTTCATGATCGCCACACGTAGGGTGCTCTGTCGTCAGGTTTTCAGTACGGTCCGACACAAACCGCCGCGGACGTGATGCGCATCAGGCTCGTTCGAAAGCTTGCCAGCTACCTCGACGGCGTCGACGTCTCAGCCCGCCGCGAAGGAGACGTCTTCGATCTCTCGCGTCGGGAGGCTGAGCTGTTGATAGCTGAGCGGTGGGCAGAGCCGTTCTTCGAACCGCCTGCCGACGAAGTCCGCGGCGTGTCGTTCGAACCGGAACGTGCCATGGCGGCGGATCGCAACCGGAGGCGCACGCTGGATCAGATACGCCGTTTTCGCGAAGCGATGGAGACGACGAGCGTCGCCGGGCAGCAGCACCGGCGCGCCGAGGATCGCATCCGCGAAGAACTGCACGACGCGCGCGCGACGACGATTCACGGAGATTGACGCTACCAGCGCCGATCGGACGCGCCGGCTACTCGCACGGATGGATCCTCACCGGTGCCGCGTCTTCGTGCTGACGCGCCAGACGCAGAACCGCCGCGTCGCCCCATGGCTTGCCGACGATCTGCAGAGCGATTGGCAGACCGCGCGCGTCGAATCCGCAGGGCACGCTGATCGCCGGCAGCCCGAAGTAGTTCGCGAACATCGTGTGCGCCGGCGAGAGCGCCTGCGGATTGGCGCGCGCGTCGTTCACCGCCGGGACGGTCGATGTCAGCGTCGGCAGCAGCAGGACGTCAATCTCGCTGAACGAGCGATCGGCAATCGACGCGCGGTCCGCTTCGATCCGATGCAGATCGCCCACTCGAGGCACGTCGAACGGCGCCGCGGCCGTGGTCGTGTGATGGCCGAGCGAGCGAATCGTGGCAACTGTGGCAGCGAATGCGCGCATCACTTCATCGTCCGCCTTGACGTTGTCAGCGATGCCAATCCGGAGCGGCGGTTCCGTTGCCCCGGTCGCGGAACGGTCGGACGTCCTTCCGCGCGCGTCCGGCGTCGCGAGGACGTCGAGCACGATTGCCGCATCGCGCGCGCTCCGAGTGGTGATTCCCGCATGGGACAGCCACAGGATCGCCTGGTCGACAGGCTCGCCTTCGAGGATGCCGCTCGTGCTGATCGCGCCGTAGGTGCCTTTGAATCCGGCGACGCCGCAGCAGGCGGCCGGAAGGCGGCACGACCCGATCGCGTCCGTGTCGAGCGTCGCGTAACAGAGGCCGGCGGCGACGGCGGCGGCCGATCCCGAAGAGGAGCCGCCCGGAATGTACGCGGCGTTCCACGGATTCTGCGCGGCGCCGAAGCAGCCGTCGAGTCCCGTCGTGCCCATCCCGAGCTGGTGCATGTTCATCTTGCCGACGACGATCGCGCCGGCGGCCTTCAATGTGGCGACCGCGGCGGCGTCGCGTGCGGGGATGCGGTGCTTGAACGGCTCGAACGCCGCAGTCGTACGAACGTTCGCCATGTCGTAGAAATCCTTGATGCCGACCGGAACGCCGTGCAGCGGGCCGCGCCAGGTGCCGCCGCGCAGTTCGGCCTCCGCCTCTTTCGCGCGTGCACGTGCATCGTTGTCGAGCACGGTGATGAACGCATTCAACCGGGGTTGAAGCGCCGCGATCCGCGCGAGTACCGCATCGACGACGTCTACAGGCGACAGATCCCGCGCGCGAAGCCTGGCGCTGAGATCGCTGAGAGTCAGGTAGTGGAGCGGCTCGTTCATGAGATGAGACTCGAAAGTCTACAGCTGCCAGTCGCTGAGACGATCGGCGCGGCTGCGGCTGAGGACGAGGCGGGTGCCGTCGCTCAACAGGAGCGAGTGGCGGCGGCTGCCTTCGGGCCTTACTTCCCTGATTCGATCGCGATTGACGATGGCCGATCGATGCACGCGCGAGAAGCGGCGGGGATCGAGGCGCCGCTCGAGGTCGGTCAGCGAACGCGCCACCAGGTAGCTCTTGCCGCCGGCGTGCAGGCGTGCGTAGTCGCCTTCGGCCTGGATCCAGTCGATCGCCTCGACGGCGATCGGAACCATGCGGCCGCGCTCGGGCACGAGCAGGCGATCGGGTCGCTGACCGAGATCGCGCGCCACCCGCGCGACGCCCGCGGCCGTTGCCGCGCGATCGACGATGCGCAGCCGGGCGCGCGCGAGCGCCTGCGCGAACCGCCCGGGTGCAATCGGCTTGACGAGATAGTCCGCCGCGTTCAGCTCGAATGCACGCACGGCGTAGCGCTCGTAGGCGGTGGTGAAGATCACCGCCGGCATCGCCTGCGGCTCGGCGTGCGCGCGCTCGTCGAGCACGTCGAACACGTCCCGGCCCGGCATGCGCACGTCGAGGAGCAGGACGTCGACGTCCGCGCGCTCGAGCGCCGACGCCAGCGTGTCGCCGTCCCGGCACTCTGCCGCGACGACGACGTCCGCGTGTGATCCCAGCAGCTTCCGCGCGAGCTGCCGCGCCAGTGGTTCATCATCGGCGACCATCACGCGCAGCATCGTCATGACGCGATGGTGACGACGACTGCGAAGCCGGACGGCGTTCGCTCGGTCCGGATCTCGCCGGTCGGATCGAAGGCGGCGAGCCGCCGCTCCACGAGCTCGAGGCCGCGGCCGCGGCCCTTTCCGGCTGCGTAGTCGAAGCCGCGGCCGGAATCGACGACCGCCAGCCGCACCCGGTCGCCGTCGGCGCGGGCGGTGACCGCAACCGCGACCGGCCCGCTGATCGGGCTGACGCCATGCTTGATCGCGTTTTCGACGAGCGGCTGGAGGAGCAGCGGCGGCACGGGTACCGCGCGCAGCGCTTCAGCCGCGTCGATGGTCACCCGCAGGCGGTCGCCGAACCGCACCTGCTCGATTCCGAGGTACGCCTCGAGCAGATCGAGCTCGCGGCCGAGCGGCACCGTCGGCTCGTCTTTCTCGTCGAAGGTCGCCTTCAGCAGCGCCGACAGCCGCTCGATCATCCGGCTCGCGTCACGAGGGCTCGATTCGACCAGCGCGAGAATCGAGTTCAGCGTGTTGAGCAGGAAGTGCGGCTCGAGCTGTGCCACCAGCGCGCGCATGTCCGCGTCGCGCGCCGCCAGCGCCAGCGCATGCTGACGCTGCTCCTGTGCGCGCTCGCGCGCAGCCGCCTGCATCGCGATGGTGACGGCGACGATGCCGCTGTACAGGATGGCGGCATTGCTCAATTGAAACAGCACCGTGCCGCCGAAAATGCGGGTCCAGGCGCCCGGGCCGAGCGTGCGCATCATGTACAGCGCGTACGCCCCCTGCCAGGCGGCAATCAGCACGACGCCCATCACCACCTGCGCCAGCGCCTGCGAGGCCCAGTGCCAGCGGCGCGCCGACATCCACGCGCTGGCGAGCCAGACCACGATGCTGCAGGCGGCGAGCGGGACGTGGTTCGCGGCGGACGATATGAGCGAGTAGCGGAGCGGAACGCCCTTCTCGATCGTGACGATGAGCGCCATCACCGCGACGAACGCCGTCCAGGCGGCGAAGAAGGCGCCGATTCGCGCCACGAGCCGCAGCTCCGGCGTCACGACCGCGGGGCGGTCGTGCAGCTCGATGGTCCGCACCACGTCGGCAGTAGTCATTTGCGGTTCAGCATCGGCACGAGCTTGAACTTCACGTAACCGGAGTCGGGGACGAGTTTCAGCGCCTGATCGTACTCCGCACGCGCGCCATCCTTGTCGCCGCGCGCAGCCAGCACCTGGCCGAGCCAGACGTGGGCATCGAACCGGCCCCAGTTCGGCCACGGGCGTCCCGCCGGCTCGCGCTCGAAGAGCGCCAGCGACTGGCGCAGCTGCGCTTCGGCACGCTCGGCGCTCCCACCGTATTCGGCCGGAACGTGAAACGTATTGATGCCCTGTTCGAGCAGGACGCGCGGGTTGTTCGGCTCGAGCCGCGCGGCCGCGGTCAGCAGCTCCTGCGCCTCCGGACCGAGCTCCATCGCGCTCCCGCCGGCTCGAATCCGGTACCCGTTGACGCTGGCCAGCAGCGCGCGCGCTTCTGCGGACTTCGCATCCGTCCGGATCACCTCGCGCAGATCCTTGTCAGCCCCCTCGAGCAGCGCCTTCGACTCCGCGTCGGCGACGCCGGGCAGAAACGCGAGTCGCCACGCCGCGTACGCGGCGCCGTACAGCGCCAGCTGCCGCTCTCGCTCGAGACCGGTGACGTCTGCCAGCGTGTGCGCGTCGGCGACAGCCGCACGCAGCATGTTCGTGTCGCTCGCCGCCGTGCCTTTCTCGAACCGGGTGACGAGATCAGGCCAATTGGGCACCGGTTTCTGAGCGGGAGTTGCAGCGGCCTGCGCGATGACGGCGACGGCGGCAATCAACAGCTGCTTCATCGAATCACCTCGTGAGCGTGATGCCACAGTAAAAGACGCGCGGCGCGGCGCTGGTCACCAGGCGCCGCACGCTGTAGTCCGGCGAATACGCGTACTCGAACCCGTTCGCGCGACCGAACAGGTTGGCAACCGATGCGAAGAGCACGCTCGATCGCGCGCCGAGCAGTTGCGAGAGATAGCTGATCGTGAGATCGGTCCGCTCGTACGCGGGCAGCCGCTCGGAATTGATCGCGCCGAATCGAGGCAGGAAGCCGGTCGGCGTCGCCGTCGCACCGATGACTGGCGTCTCGGGCTTGCCCGAGGCGGCGCGCCATCCGGCGCTCGCCGACAGCCGCCGCGTCATGTCCACGCGCCCGAGGACATGCGCCGTGTGCGGCAGGTCGAAGTCCGGATGCCACATGCCGATCGGCAACAGCGTGTACTTGCCGCGATCGAGAAACGGCGTCCAACGGCGATTCGCAGTCAGATAGCTGTAGTCGGCGACGAGGTCGAACCTCGCCCGAGTGACGTGCGCGAACAGGTCGACGCCGCGAGCGTTGCCGTAGCCAGTCGAGACGAACGCGCCGGGCATCTGCTCGAGCGGCAGCGCCTCGTAGGTCTTCCAGTAGGCTTCGGCGCGCAGGTGCATCGGGCCTCCTTCCGCACCGAGTTCGTAGCCGGCGATCGCGTGCGTCGCACTCATTGCGGACAGACCGTCGGGACCGGCGAACGCGTAATAGCCGGCCTCGGGCGCCTGGTGGTAAACGCCCCATGCAAACGACACCTTCTGCGCCGGAGCGGTATCGATGCTGACGTTGACGCGCGGATCGACCGCAATCTCGCCGGCTCGACCGAAGTGCTGCGCACGTCCGCCGACGATCGCGCTGACGCGGCCGACGCGACGCTCGACCTCGCCGTACACGCCTGACGTGTCGTCGTCGTAGCGCGTGTCGATCGGCTGTGATCCGGCGGTGCCGCCGAGATCGCCGCCGTGGTTCGGCACGAATCCACTGGTGTGCGTGCGCGCATCGACGCCGTCCGCGCCCGCCCGCACGACCCACGCGCCCCACCCGCGCTCCGTCGTCATGCGCCACGAGGCGCGAACGTCGGCGATACCGAGATCAAGGACTCCGACGTGCTGTCCGCGTGCGTATCGCGTCAGGCCGGCCGCGGCGGTCGTCAGCCAGGCACCGCCGACGAGCTTCTGCCACTGCATCGACGCCGATGCGGACGAGACCGACGATCGCAGCAGCCCGTTGAAGTTCAGGCTGTCGATGCGAACGCCGACCCCGTCGCCGGATCCGTTCACGAAAATCTTGAACGTGCCGGCAGCCGCCGACGTGTAGTGCCCGCTCGCGTCGGCGTTCCAGCCGCCCGGCAGCGGATCGAAGTCGTATGGGCGGCCGTTCACCGCGAAGAGCAACCCGGGGAACGAACGATTCCCCGAGTAGCGGACGCCGGCATGGTCGCCGATCGGCACCGCGCCGCGGACCGAGGCGCCGGCCAGTCCGAGCGTGACCGTGGTCTGGGCGACGTCCGGCCGCTTGAGGCCGTGCATGTCGAGCACCGCGGACAACGCGTTGCCGTACTTTGCCGAGAAGCCGCCGGTCGCGAAGGAGACACCTTCGAGAAGAAACGGCTCCACGCTCCCGAACAGGCCGCCGCCTGGTGTCTCCGATCGATACGGGTGAAACACGACGACGTCGTCGAGCAGCACGAGCACTTCGCTGGTATCACCGCCGCGCACGTACAGGCCGGCGCCTTCGTCGGCCTGGACGACGCCGGGCAGCACCTGCAGCGCCCGCATCAGGTCGGCGGCGGAGCCGGCGGTGCGCACGACGTCGAGCGGCCGCATGCCGAAGCTGGACGGCTTCGGTGAAACGCGCGGCGCGGTGACGAACACGACGTCTGAAATCGGTGCCGGCTCAATCGTGATCTGAAGTGGTTCGCCGGTTGACGCCGTGTCGAACGGGACCGACACGAGCGCGAATCCGCTCCGGAAAACGCCGAGCGTGCCGGCGCGAACGGTGCCCACGGCCAGCTCGAACCGTCCGGCCTGGTCAGTCTCGGTGCTGATTTGGGTGCCGTCGACGTAGACGAGCGTGCGCGGTGCGGGCAGGCCCGTGCTGTCGCGCACCGTGCCGCGGAGAACGGCGCCCTGCTGACCGAGCAGGCAGGCCATGAGCACGAACAGCATCAGGGTCAGTGTGACGGGGTGGGCGCCGGCGCGCGTGGACGAATCGGTGAGCGTCACCAGCCGTCGCTGAACGGCACGCGACCGGGGTTTTTGATCGGTGAACGCTCAGCGGGATGGTGGGAGGCGCTTGTACATGATGTGCGCATCCACGAAGCCCAGGCGCGGATGCCGGAAGGCCTCGGGGACGGTGCCGATGATCGCAAAGCCCATCTTCTTCCACAGATGGACGGCGCCTTCGTTCGTCGCAATCACCAGGTTGAACTGCATCGACCGATAGCCGCGTGCGGCCGCCTCCGCCTGCGAGTGTTCGCACATCTGTGCCGCGACGCCACGTCCCCGCGCGTGCTCGGAGACGACGTAGCCGCAGTTGCAGATGTGCGACGCAGCGCCTTCGAAGTTCGGCCTGAGGTAGTAGGTGCCGAGGAGTTCGCCGGTCGATTCGTCCGCGGCCACGAACACCTGCTTCGGCGCGCTCGTCCAGGCGGCTCGCGCGTCCGCGGCGCTGATGTCTCGCGCAAACGCATAGGTCTCGCCGGCGCGAAAGACCGGCTCGAGGATCGCCCACACGCCGTCCCAGTCGGCGGCGGCGAACGGCCGAATCTGCACGCTGCTCCGTCCGCTCGAACGATCCTTCACGATCGGGATTCCATCGAGGGGAGCATATACTGACGGCGATGCGACGAGGACTCGTTTGCGCGCTGCTGCTGGTGGCGTCGAACCCTGGCGTCCGCGCCGAACCTGACCCCTTCGCGGCGCTGCGTTTCCTGCTGGGAGACTGGCTGGCCGTGAACACGCCGGCCGGGGAAGCGGGCGCGTTCACGTTCAAGCTCGCCGTGCAGGATCGCGTGATCGTTCGCACGAACGAGGCCCGCTACGCCGCAACGGCCGAACGGCCGGCGGCGCGGCACGACGATCTGATGGTGATTTACAGCGAGAACGCCGCGCTCAAGGCCGACTATTTCGACAACGAGGGCCACGTCATTCGCTACCTCGTCGAGGCGCGCGCGCCGGACGTCGTCACGTTTGTCAGCGATCCCGGCGCGCGCGAGCCGCGGTACCGCTTGACGTACCGCCGCGAGCCGGACGGCACGCTCGCCGGCTCGTTCGAGGTGGCGGCACCGGGCTCGCCTGACGCGTTCACGCCGTACCTCGCCTGGAAAGCGCGAAAGCGCTGAGGCGTCTTTTATTGCGAGCGGCAGGCTCCGTCGATCTGCCGCCATCCTTCCACGTCGATCTGGATCTGACCGGCGGTCGGACTCGATATCCCGCCGGCTGGCCCCGGCGAAACCCGCACGTTGCCGCCGATGTTGACGCCGTCGTTGTACTGACCTTTCTTCATGAGGCCGATGATCTCGATCATCGAGCCCTCGTGCGCCTTGATCTCGTTCATCAGCTTCTTGGGGCCGTTCATCCGCAGATGCATGCCTTCCCGAATCTCGAAGTTGCCGGGCTCTTCGATCGTCCTGGGCCCGGCGGTGAAGACGTAGCCTTTGGCGCACCCCGGAATCGCGACCCGCACGGAATCCTTGGGCACCGGCTTCGGTTCCTGGGCAAACGCGACCGCGGACAGCGCAGCCGCAGCGAAAAACAGGAGCGGTGTGGTATTCATCACACCGATTGTGCGCCGGTTGGCACTAAGAAGAACAGTGGGCTCTTCCTGGACCCGTCGCATATCGAACGGATCCGGGCCTGCGCGGGACTCCGCCGGCCGCGTTATAGTCGGAGGTCCGAGTCGTGCGGCGGTTCCGAACGGCCGCACCCATCAGACGAGGCGAGATGTCGAACCCCGCGCCGGCGATCGCACGCTCCCACGAACCTGCCTTCGACGTCGCCGACGTCAGCCGGCGGCTGCGCGCGATTTTCGTCGGATCGATCGGCAACCTCGTCGAGTGGTACGACTTCTACGCCTATGCCGCGTTCGCGCTCTATTTCGCGAACACGTTCTTCCCCGGCGGCGATCCGGTCGTCCAGCAGCTGAACGCGGCGTTGGTGTTCGCGCTCGGCTTCGTCGTCCGTCCGATCGGCGGATGGCTGTTCGGCCACCTCGCCGACCAGTACGGCCGCCGCCGCGCGCTGATGCTGTCGGTTCTCCTGATGTGCTTCGGCTCGCTGTTGATTGCCGTGACGCCGACCTATGCCTCGATTGGCGTCGCCGCGCCGGCGCTCCTCGCGTTCGCGCGAATCGTTCAGGGGCTCAGCCTGGGCGGCGAGTACGGAACCAGCGCCACCTACCTCACCGAGGTCGCCGACGAGCGCCATCGCGGCTTCTATTCGAGCTTCCAGTACGTCACGCTCATCGGCGGTCAGCTGTGCGCCATCGTCGTGCTGCTCGTGCTGCAGCAATTCTTCCTCACCGGCGAGCAGCTGCGGGCGTGGGGCTGGCGCATCCCGTTCTTCATCGGCGCACTGCTGGCGGTGACGGCGCTGCTGATGCGGCGCAACCTCCACGAGACCGACGACTTTCTCGCCGCGAGCGCACGCCCGCGGCCGCGCAGCAGTTCGCTCGCGGCGCTGCTCAGGTACCCACGCGAGGTGATGGTCGTCGTCGGCCTGACGATGGGCGGAACCACCGCCTTCTACACCTACACGACCTACATGCAGAAGTTCCTGAAGCTGTCGGTCGGGCTCACCGACAGCCAGACGACGGCCGTGACCGGCGGGTCGCTGGTCTTCGCGCTGGTCCTGCAGCCGCTGTACGGCGCGCTCTCGGATCGCATCGGCAGGAAACCGCTCCTGATCTGGTTCGGCGTGTCGGGCACGCTCGCGACGATCCCCCTGCTCGACGCACTGCAGGCCACGCACAGTGCCGTCGTCGCGTTCCTCCTGATCGCGGCCGCGTGGATGATCGTGGCCGGTTACACGTCGATCAACGCGGTCGTGAAAGCGGAGCTCTTCCCCACCCAGGTGCGCGCGACCGGCGTCGGGTTGCCGTACGCGATCACGGTGTCGATCTTCGGCGGGACCGTCGAGGTGATCGCGCTGTGGTTCAAGGCGCACGGACACGAGACGTGGTTCAACTACTACCTCACGGCGATCATCGCGATCTCGCTGGTCGTCTACGTGACGATGCGCGATACACGATTCGAGTCGGCGATCGGCCGGCACGAGTGAATCAGGAATTCGGAATCTGGAATGTGGAATGTGTGATCGCGCGCCGACAGACGCGTGAGGGGAGACCACCATGGCACGGGTGATATACGGCGGAGTCGTCGTCGTCCTCTCGTTCGCGGGGCTGCTGCTGGCGCAGGGGCGCGACAA